>CAYUCJ010000157.1:0-6287 GCA_964443285.1 uncultured Desulfobacteraceae bacterium
CTCCCTTACCTCTCCCACTTGCACCATATGACGCGGCCTCCAATCTGAGATGACTGATTATTGATGATTTCGCAAGAAATCCGTTCATAGACTTCCAACGACGTCATCATGCTTTGGTAGATGTAAGATTTTCTTACGGCTGGTTCTATGAACAAAGACTGGTTTCATTCACTTTCCGAATATCAGGTTTTGAAATTATCAATACCGCCGGGGCGGGTTGTAACGGTGATTCGGAAAACAGCTTCTACGAATGAACAACGGATATGAATGGGTCGGTTTATTCGACAACCCTTCCCAAAAGAATTTTGAGGAAAAGCCTGGGTAATGATAATATTTCGGCCGTATAGGTGTCGGGGCATCCCTTTCCCGAAAGGAGGTGCCGCCTGACCGGGAAAGATGGCCTTTGCTGTCTGGTGCCAAGCCAGCTTTTCAGTGCCTATACCCTTTACTGATTCGATCTCTTTTTGTCAACCAATTATTGATCAAACCGTAAAAGATCTGGTCCTCAGGACTCTTTTTCCCTGCTCCGTTTCAATGGTCCCAAGGGCCCAAATTCTATTTGTGGATTGGCACTATCTATCATGAACGAAAAAGTGTTTTGTCCTGATCTGGGGCATGAGGTTTTTTCGGCATTGACCCAGGAAATACGCATCCGTCATGCCTGCCACAAAATCCCGAACCATTTCCGCGGAAGGGGTCAGTTTCTTGTAGGTGGGAGACATTCCCTGCAGGAATCCGCGGTATATGTCTGAATTTTCATTGCCCATTTCAAGATCCTCGAGGTATTTTGCGAAAAGGAGTTGAAACATGAGCTGAATTTTCGGGGTTTGTTCCTTGACTTTCGGGTTTTGATAAATCCTCTCCTGATTGAATCTTTTCAAGGCCCTCAGAGCCTCTCCCACATCCTCGCTGAAACAGACAGAGGGTTTATCGATGCTGTTGGCGACCAGATCTTCCACCAGTCGATAGACGATAGTCCCATTGGTATCTCCTAGGATTTCCTTGCAATTTCCGGGAAGTTCCTCCCTGGTTATCAAGCCGAGGCGTATGGCATCTTCGATGTCCCGACCCACGTAACTGATGCTGTCGGCCATCCTGACCACGCAGCCTTCCAGCGTCATGGGCCGGATATCTTCACCGGGCGCTTCCCTCTTCCTATTTATTTCCTGAGCGAGCGTTTCAAAATTCTTGCCTTTCCTGGGCTCCAGCGCCTGGGTATGGATCTCCCCATCGTGGCAGAATATCCCGTCCAGGACCTGCAACGTCAGGTTCCATCCTCTGCCCTTTCTCTCAATGTCCTGGAGAAACCGGACGCCTTGCAGGTTATGAAAGAAAGGTCCGATGTGATGCCTTTCACAGAGTTCGGAGAGAAATTTTTCTCCATCGTGTCCAAAGGGCGTATGGCCGATGTCATGCCCCAGCGCAATCGCCTCGATAAGATCTTCGTTGAGTCTCAGGAGACGACCTATGGTTCGGCTGATTTTGGATACGAACTGAACGTGCAGGACCCGGTGGGTGATGTGATCGTTTTGAATGAGATAGAAGACCTGGGTCTTGTCGATGTAGCGCGAATAGGCCAGAGAGTGGAGGATACGATCGCCGTCAACGGCAAAGCTTTGCCTGTGACCCTGCTCCACATCCATCTCCGCCGTTTTCCGTATGGCGTCACGGCTCAGACAGGCAAGAGGAGAAAGCCTTTGCGCTTCTGAATCATCCAGTGCGCTCCTCAGTTGTCTTAGGGATTTTCTGTCCTTCAATCGGTATTTTCCTCCTTCTTGCCTGGCTCGCCGGAATAGACCTTCTTCAGTTCTTTCCAGATCGCCTTGCCCCGCTTTCTGATAATTCCATGAGCCTGGTCCACCACCTCACGGGAGTGGTCGTCAATGGTGTCATCCCGGGGAAGCGGTTTCCCCTCTTTCCTGTATTTCCAGCGAATGATGGACCGGGTGAGACCTTGCTCGGCCCGATCCAGGGCCTTCTTTATTTCCTTTTTGCTCTTTTCATCCATGCAAAACATTCTCGGATCAGAAAGGCATCTTGCAATCACTTTTCCCTTGCAAAGCCCCTATTTCCATGCTAAACAAGTACGCTTATGTTCAACGCGGCTTGGCCATTTATTCACCCTGATGGATCCCTTGAAAGCTTCCGGGCGACTCCTAATCAATTTATGGTTGAGACTATATCAGGATAGCTTGCAGAGCTCAAGGTCCTATTCTTCCTATCCCATGCAGGTGCGTCCGTCCGGATGGTGGTCGGAAGGAGAAAGCTGATAGGTGTTTGACCGGTACTGCCGCAAAAATCCACAGATTCAGATAGCCCCGGTTCCCTGAGCCTGCGCGGGTCTCATATATTCTGAATCGAGGAAAAAACCGAGGAACGGAGACCACAAGAGGTCCCCAAGAGAGGGAGGAGATTATGCTGTCTATCAACATGAAACAACTTTTGGAAGCAGGCGTCCATTTTGGACATCAAACCAGGCGGTGGAACCCGAAGATGAAACCCTATATCTTCGGCGCCAGAAATGGCATCCACATCATTGACCTTCAAAAGACGGTCAGACTCTTCAGAACGTCCTATGATTTTGTCGCCAAGATCGTAGCGGAAGGGTATTCGGTTCTGTTTGTGGGTACCAAGAAACAGGCCCATGATGCCATCGTGGAAGAGAGTGAACGCTGCGGGATGTTTTATATGGTCAACCGATGGCTGGGGGGGACCCTCACAAATTTTCAAACGATTCAAAAGAGCATAAACCGGCTCAAAGAACTTGAATCCATGAAAGACGACGGCACCATTAACCGCTACACTAAGAAAGAAGCGCTGAAGATGGAAAAGGAACTCGAGAAGCTTGAGAAAAACCTTGGCGGCATCAAGAACATGGATGAATTGCCCGGAGCCTTGTTTGTCGTGGATCCAAAAAGGGAAAAAATCGCCGTCAATGAAGCCAGAAAACTCGGCATACCGGTTGTGGCCATCGCCGATTCGAACAGTGATCCGGAAGAGATCGATTTTATCATTCCCGGAAATGATGACGCCATTCGAGCCATTCGCCTCATTTGTTCCAAGATTGCGGAGGCTTGCATTGAAGGTCACAGCATCGCGGAAGAACGGCTGCGCGCGGAGGTCGAACTCCAGAAGGAAAAGGAAGAGGCCGAGGCTGAGACAGCCCTCGAGGCCCTGAAACCTGAACCCAAGGAAGGTGGAGAAAAGGGACCCGAAGTCATCATCGTCTCCAAGAAGGAGGAAACCGGAACCGGGAATGGACGTGACTCCGGCGAGGCTGTTTCCGATTAGAGCACTTTTTCGAACAACATCATCAAGATTGACACCGACTCTGAAATCGTATTCTCGGAGGCCCGATCAGGATGCCTTCCCGATGAGTATTTAGAGCCAGACATGGAGGCTTTTAACATTGGAAATCACAGCAGCACTTATAAAGGAACTAAGGGAAAAGACCGGCGTGGGGATTATGGATTGCAAGGGAGCCCTGTCGGAATGCAATGGCGACCTGCAGAAGTCGGTCGAATATTTGAGAAAAAAGGGCATTGCGACCGCACAAAAAAGGGGCGGACGCGCCACTTCTCAAGGCCAGGTCCAATCCTATGTGCACGGCGGGGGTAAGATTGGGGTTCTGGTGGAGGTCAATTGTGAGACGGACTTCACCGGAAAAACCGAAGACTTCACAAAATTTTCCAGAGATCTGGCCATGCAAATTGCAGCAACCAACCCGCTTGCCATTGATCGGGACCGCATTTCCGACCATATCATCGAAAAGGAAAAGGAAATTTACGGAACGCAGGCGCGTGAAACCGGGAAGCCCGACAAGGTGGTTGAGAAAATAGTGGAAGGCAAGATGAATAAATTCTACGCTGATGCCTGTCTTCTGGAGCAGACTTTTGTGAAAAATCCTGATGTAACGATTCAGGATCTTGTCAATGAGTTGATGGCCAAAACAGGCGAAAACATCGTTATCAGGCGATTTGCCCGGTTTCAACTGGGGGAGGAGGATGCATAAGACTTCCCCGCCATTCAAGCGCGTCCTGCTCAAACTGAGCGGAGAAGCCCTTATGGGGGAACAGGCCTTCGGAATAGATCCGTTGGTATTGAGGTCCATCGGTGAAGAGGTCGCCTCCGTACACCACTATGGCGTTCAGATCGCCATAGTCATTGGCGGTGGAAATATTTTCAGGGGTCTTGAATCCTCGGCATACGGTGTGGGCAGGGTAAAGGCCGATTACATGGGCATGCTTGCCACGATCATCAATGCCCTGGCCCTGGGAGAAATCTTGGAGCGCGTCGGGGTGGAGACAAGGGTGATGACCGCCATAGACATGATGGAGGTTGCGGAACCCTACATCCGTGGGCGCGCTATCAGCCATTTGAACAAGAATCGCATTGTCGTCTTCGGTGCAGGCACGGGAAATCCCTATTTTACAACCGATACGGCGGCGGCTCTGAGGGCCATGGAGATAGACGCGGATATTCTTTTAAAGGCGACGAAAGTCGATGGCGTCTACGATTCCGATCCCGAGAAAAATGCTTCTGCGAAACACTTTCGAAGGCTTTCATACAAGGAAGTCCTTGAGAAAAATCTGAGAGTCATGGACATGACCGCTGTTTCTTTGGCCATGGAGCAGGGGTTGCCCATCCGGGTCTTCAACCTCAGGGAAAAGGGCAACATCCTGAAAGTCATTGCCGGGGAGGATGTGGGAAGCCTAGTCGCCGACCATCCCTAAAGCGGGAGAGGAGAGGAACCATGAAACAGGAAATACTTTCTGAATTGCATGAAAAAATGGACCATACGGTCAAGGCCCTTGAACGCGATTTCAGAAAGATCAGAACCGGCCGAGCTTCCACCGCCTTGCTGGAAGGCATCAAAGTGAACTGCTACGACACCCAGATGCCGCTTGAACAGGTTGCATCCCTGTCCGCCCCTGAAAGCAGGCTTATCACGATACAGCCCTGGGATCATTCCATCGTTGGAGAAATTGAGAAAAGCATCCTCAAGTCTGAACTGGGCCTGAACCCCATGAACGATGGGAAGTTGATACGCATATCCATACCTCCTCTGACGGAAGAAAGGCGTCGTGAGTTGGCCAAGCTGGCCAAGAAGATGGCGGAAGAAAGCAAGGTCGGAATACGAAATCACCGACGTGACGCCAATGAAATGTTTAAGCAACTCAAGAACGATAAGGAAATTTCAGAGGACGAGCTGTTTAAATCCCAGGACGAAGTCCAGAAAGTGACCGACGAATTTACGGCCAGGATCGATCAGGTCACGAAAGAGAAGGAAAAAGAAATTCTGGAGTTTTAGTACCCGGTCACTAACCCGCATTTCTCACGGGCTTTCTTTTCGAAACCTTGGAGTGTCTTTTAAGATAATCTGCCTTGCGTCTTCATGGAACCTTGGTCCCCGTTGCCATATGCCGGCAGTTGCTTTCCGCTGACCATCGTTCCAATCAAAGGATAAAAGGGTGTTCGATCCAGACAATCTCCCCCGTCACATTGCCATCATAATGGACGGAAACGGCCGTTGGGCCAAATACCGAGGACTGGACAGGGTCCGTGGACACAAGATGGGCACAGAATCTGTCAGGGAAATCGTTCGGGCCAGCCGCGAAATCGGAATTTCCTGGCTGACACTCTATGCCTTTTCCGAGGAAAACTGGGGCCGGTCCAGATACGAAGTCCGGGCCCTTATGAATCTCCTGAAACATTTTCTGAAAAGTGAAATGAGCGAGCTTCAGGAAAACGGCATTCGTCTTCGTGCCATAGGCAGAACGGAAAAGCTTCCCGCGGGTACACGAAAGACCCTGAACGAGGTCATCGAATACACTGCTCACAATCAGGGAATGACATTGACGCTGGCCTTGAGCTATGGGGGAAGACAGGAGATTCTTGACGCCTTCCGATTCATGTGCTCCCAGGTTGAGCAGGGGACGCTTTCTCCTTCAGAAATAACAGAAGAAACCATCTCCCGCTCCCTGTACACTTCCGACATGCCGGACCCCGATCTTCTGATCCGCACGAGCGGAGAACATCGAATCAGCAATTTCCTCTTGTGGCAAATCGCCTACACCGAGATTTACGTGACACCTACTCTTTGGCCTGATTTTAGAAAAGAAGCGTATTACCTTGCCATTAAAGACTATCAAAAAAGAGAAAGACGATTCGGCGTTACCTCCGAGCAATTGAGGGAATCACAGTTGCCGAAAGACGTCAGGGAGACGATCGATAAGTGATATGCATTTAAAACGCTGGCTCACCGGCATCATAGCCGTACCCATACT
>CAYUCJ010000157.1:6387-7558 GCA_964443285.1 uncultured Desulfobacteraceae bacterium
TGGTCTTCTACTTGTTCTACAAAGGGAACCTTTTTCTGGTTTTGGGGGTGTTCCCTTTTTTCGCCTTCTTGCCTACGCTGTTCTACATGTTCACTTTTGGCCGCTCGGCAAATGGAGCCTCCAGGGATTTGGGAAGCGTCGTCATGGGGCCTGTCTACATCACGTTTCCTCTGGCCCTTCTCCTATGGATCGATCGAGCTCCTTCAGGCAACCTGTGGATCCTTTTCATTCTGGCTGTTGTGTTTGCCAGCGACACCGGGGCATTTTATTTCGGAAAACTCTTCGGGTCCCATAAGATGTATAAGGCCGTCAGCCCGGGAAAGACCTGGGAGGGGGTGGCAGGCGGTCTTGTGAGCAGCGTGACCGCCTCTTTTGTCTTTTCCAGGCTTGTGCACCTGAACCAGAGCGATATCAGTATTGTCATCCTCGCAGTTTGTCTCTCCCTGGCGGAACAATGCGGTGATCTGGCCGAATCCATGCTCAAGCGAAGCCACGGCGTCAAGGACTCCGGAGGCATTCTGCCGGGCCATGGGGGAATGCTCGATAGAATAGACGGCCTGCTTTTTGCAGTACCCATCATCTATGGTTTCCTTTGGTTTTCGATAAAATGAACTATCAGGTCAATGAACCGGTGCATTGTCTATGAAAAACATCACCATCTTGGGGTCCACGGGGTCCATCGGCGTGCAGGCGCTGAAGGTCATAGAGAGACATCCAGACCTTTTCAGGGTCGTTGCCCTTGGCGCTGGAAATAACATCGGACTCCTTCACCAGCAGGTGGAAAAATTCAGACCCATTGCCGTGGCGGTCCGGGACGAGGGCCTTGCAAGCATCCTGGGGCAGCGTTTTTCCGGGAAAGTCGGTCCCAGGGTTTTCTCAGGGACCCGGGGACTGATCGATCTGGTTGGACTGGAACCGGCTGACACCGTCATCTCGGCCATTTCTGGAGCGGCAGGCCTTCTCCCCAGTTTTTCTGCCATTCAGGCCGGGAAGAACGTTGCGCTGGCCAATAAAGAAACAATGGTGATGGCGGGGAATCTGGTCATACAGGAGGCGAAAAAGCAAGGCGTGACCGTGCTGCCCATCGACAGTGAACACAGCGCCATACTCCAGGCTCTCCAGGGACACTGCCGGGATGACCTGAGACGTGTCATACTCACCGCCTCGGGGG
>CAYUCJ010000158.1:0-7499 GCA_964443285.1 uncultured Desulfobacteraceae bacterium
CGTCTGAAAAAGACCCTCAGTCTCGCCTCCTGAACTTGGACGGTTACTGTAACCTCATTTGAGGTCAGCATTCGGATTAAACCAATCAATAAGGAGAAGAAAAATGGAAGATGTAAGAGAAATTGTCAGGGAAAAGTATGGGCGGATCGCGCAAACCAGGACAAGTTGCTGTGGAGGGCAATCAGCTGAAGTTCTAAGCACTGAAATAGGCTATTCAAAGGATGACCTCCAGTCCGTTCCTGATGATGCCAATCTGGGGCTCGGCTGCGGCAATCCCACTGCCCTTGCATCCCTGAGGGAAGGTGAGGTTGTCCTGGATTTGGGATCGGGTGGTGGCATGGACTGTTTTCTTGCCGCACAACAGGTCGGACCGGGCGGCAAGGTGATCGGCGTGGACATGACGCCTGACATGGTCAGCCTGGCGAGAAAAAACGCTGCAGAGGGAAACAACAAAAACGTGGAGTTTCGTCTCGGCGAGATCGAAAATCTTCCAGCAGCCGACAACTCGGTGGATGTTATCATCTCTAACTGTGTGATCAACCTCTCTCCGGACAAGAAAAGGGTGTTTGAAGAAACCTGGAGGGTGCTGAGACCCGGTGGTCGTTTTATGGTCTCAGATATCGTTTTGCTGAAAAGTCTGCCGGAAGCCGTAAAGAAAGACGTGGATGCCCTGGTGGGGTGCGTGGCGGGGGCCAGCCTCAAGGAGGATTACCTCGAAGCCATCACTTCCGCCGGCTTTGCGAATATTCGTATCGTTGATGAGACGCCCTTCAAGATGGCTTCTGAAGCTGCCGATCCAATGGTAAAGTCCCTTGTTGACGGGCTTGGTCTATCAGCGGATGAGGTGAACGATATTGCCCGGTCGGTTGTGAGCATGAAGGTTGAGGGGTGGAAGAAAGTCAATAAATAGGAGAAAAAAACGGACAAAATTCTGAATTTCTCCCCAAACTATGGGTGGATGTCGACGCATTGGATTGACGGAGAGATTACAAAAGCAAGGTTTCAAAGTTGAAGCAAGAGAATATTACCAGCAAATGTTATCCCCTTCCGAGGTAATCCTTGCTTATAAATGAAATCGCCTCATATAATATTCCATGGCCGTGATCCGCTCAGAGTCCGCTCCCAGTGAACGCAGTCGACACCGCGTGCAGACAGCAAGCCTGTCAGTATGATTGCGGCTGATCGGCGCTGATTAGGGTGGGGTACGCCGATAGAAATCTTAGAATGATTTGGAGAGCATCTATGAAACCAAGAAGAGTGAATGTGGAGGGGCTTGCTCGATTGCCGGCGTTCAGCCACGCGGCGGTTGCAGGTGACTTTATCTATGTTTCCGGCACACTGGGTGTAAAACCCAATTCCATGGAGCTGGTTGGGGGCGGTACCGGGCCGGAGACCACACAGACACTGCACCACATTGAGACCATTCTGGGTGCATGTGGGGCCTCGCTGGGGGACGTTGTGAAGGTCAGCGTTTTTCTTGCAGACATGGGCACTTTCGAGGAGATGAACGCAGCTTATCTCAAGGTCATGGGGTCTCATCCTCCGGCGCGGATCACGGTGGGCCGAGCAGACCTGGCGCTGGGAGCTGCCGTTGAGATCGAGTGCATTGCCTACAAGCGGCGGGAATAGAAAGGGATTTTATTCGGAGGTGTACTCGCGACCCCGCTGCGGGTGAGTGGTGATCGGACCACGGAAAAGCTTTGATACGATCTTTATGCCCTTTCTACCGACTACAAAAAACGAACTGCGAAAGCTCGGATGGGATCAGCCTGACGTCATCATTGTATCGGGTGACAGTTATATTGATTCTCCCCACATGGGTACGGCCGTAATTGGCCGGGTCCTTTCAGACGCCGGATTCAGGGTCGGAATCATCGCCCAGCCGGATGTCAAATCGGGAAAAGACATAACACGTCTTGGTTCTCCCAGGCTTTTCTGGGGAGTGACCGCCGGTTCCGTTGATTCCATGGTCGCCAACTATACGGCCACGGGAAAACGTAGAAAATCGGATGACTATACGCCCGGAGGAATCAACAACCGGAGACCGGACAGGGCGGTTATCGTTTACACAAATCTTATCAAGCACCACTTCAAGGGCAGCAGTACCCCAATAGTACTGGGAGGTATGGAGGCGAGCCTGAGACGGATAAGCCATTATGACTTTAAGTCGGATCGTATCCGGAGGTCGATACTCTTTGATTCAAAGGCCGACCTGCTCGTTTACGGGATGGGAGAAAAGAGTGTTGTCAGCCTGGCAAAGGCAATGGACGCCGGCGGGGATTACCGGGACATCAGGGGCATATGCTACATCTCCAGGGAGAAACCCGATGATTATATTGAACTCCCTTCATATGAGGAGGTGCTGAATGATAAGCAAAAGTTTATTGAGAGCTTTCACGCATTTTATCACAATAATGATCCGGTAAATGCGGGGGGCCTCGTTCAGAAGCATCAAGACAGATATCTCATCCATAACCCGCCCTCGCACGTCATGTCAGAGAAGGAACTCGACAAGATATATGATCTGGATTTTGAAAGAGACCTTCACCCCTTTTATAGGAAGAATGGTCATGTAAGGGCCATGGATACGATCAGGTTTTCCATTCCGACCCACAGAGGATGCTACGGCGAATGTAACTTCTGTGCCATTGCGGTGCACGAGGGAAGGACCGTCCAGTCACGGAGTATCAGATCAATTATAAGAGAGGCTGAACGGATCGCGGTTTTACCGGATTTCAAGGGATACATTCTGGATGTCGGCGGCCCAACCGCGAACATGTATGGTTTTGAGTGCAGAAAGAAACTTGAAAAGGGAAGCTGCGCTGACAGGAGATGCCTGTTTCCCGAAATCTGTCCGAATCTTAAGCCCGACCACAGCAGGCAGATTGAACTGTTAACAAGAATCCGGAAGATTGACGGGGTAAAAAAGGCCTTCATTGCCTCCGGTATCAGGTATGATCTGTTGTTTAATGATCGAAGGCATTGTATAAAGTACCTTGAAGAGATTGTGTCTCACCATGTATCCGGCCAGATGAAAGTCGCTCCGGAGCACACCCGAAGAAACGTACTTGACTTAATGGGGAAACTTGATACAGATTCGCTTCTCGAACTGAAAACGATCTTTGACCGTTTGTCAAAGTCACTCTCAAAAAAGCAATTTCTGACCTATTACCTGATCGCAGCACACCCGGGCTGCAATCTTGATGATATGCAGAAGCTGAAAACCTTCGCAAATGAAAGACTTCGAATGAAACCCGAGCAGATACAGATATTTACCCCTACCCCCTCTACCTATTCAACGCTCATGTACCATACGGGGTTGAATCCCTTTACCGGGGAAAAAATCTTTGTGGAAAAAACCCCCAAGGGGAAGGAAAAACAGAAAGCGGTTATGATCGGGAAGAGCTGATTTCCGGATAGGGCCAAGCCGGCTGGAGTGGATCCATGGGTGAGAGCATCAAGGAAATATTCAAGCGCAAGCTCGTCCCGGTCCGTTTCGAGCGCACCATGGGCCTTCTGGGTGCTACAACTTTTGGCATCGGGGCCCTCATGGGAGCCGGCATCTATGTGCTCATCGGGCTTGCGGCGGAAAAAGCAGGACCGGCTGTCTGGCTCTCCTATCTGATCTGCGGCGTGCTCAGTCTTCTCTTCGTCCATGTTTTTGGAGAACTCTCCCGAAAGATACCGATCGCCGGCGGCGGATATGCCTATGCCTACAATACGCTCGGCAGCTTTTGGGGGTTTATAACCGGCTGGCTCCTGGCACTGGGCAGCATCTTTGCATGCGCAATGTATGCCTTGGGGTTCGGTTACTACTTCGGAGCACTGCTCCCCTTCACGCTACCGGAGACGGCCCTCAAGGGCTTCGGTTTGATCATTATCGCCGGCCTCACTCTGCTCAACTGCCGTGGAACCAGAGGCGGTGATCGCATCCAGAAAATTCTAACCTGGGGCAATCTCCTGGTCCTTACGGTCCTTATCGTCTTCGCCGTTCCCAAGGCCCACATGGAATACGTAAGGCCCATGTTCCCGAACGGATTGACGGGAATCGGCGGCGCGATCGCGATCATCTATGTTTCCTTTTTCGGCTATCAGCTCATTGCCAACACGGCTGAAGAAATCATCAACCCGGAAAAGACCGTACCGCGCGCCATGCTGCTTTCCTTGATTGTGAGCCTGGTGTTTTATCTGGCAGTCGCCGTCATATCGGTGCTGGTGGTTCCCTGGGAAAATCTTGCTCAATCGAAGGCGCCTCTGGTGGAGGTTGCCGTCAAAGGCCTCGGGAGCCGGGGATGGCTGCTGGTCGCCGTCGGCGGGGTGCTCGCTTCGGCTGCCGCCCTCAACAGCACCCTGCTCTCACAGGCACGGCAGATCTTTGCCATGGGGAAAAATGGGCTTCTGCCGACCCTCCTCGGGCGCCTCCATGCGGTCAATCGGACCCCCCTGGCGGCTTTGGGGCTCGGGGGGATGGCCACCGCCGCCGCCCTGATTTTCGGCGACCTCACGTTCATCGTTAAATCAGCCAATTTCTGCTTTCTATCGTCGCTTCTGCCGGCTTCCTTTGCCCTGCGCAAATTGTATAAGTCCTCTGAGGCCGCAGACCGCCCCGGACGCTGGCGACGCTACATTCCCGAGGCGTCTTTTGTCGCCAACCTGGTCCTGCTTTTCACGCTGGATTGGATATCGATCCTTTTCGGTTTGCAGCTGATGGCTGTCGGAATAGTGATCTATTTCTTCTATTCCCGCAAACGGGAAGTCCGCTCGCGTACCGGCATGAGCGTGGTTCTCTCCGAGCAGCACAAATCAATGCATCTCAGCAAGTTCAGAATTCTCGTTCCAATGGCCAACCCGCAAACACAACTCGCTCTCTTTGCCATTTCCGAATCTCTCCTGGACCGGCAGAGCGGTGAACTGGTTTTGCTGAATGTTGTCCAGGCCACCGAGCAGGCTGACTTCTACTCGGCCCTGTCCCATGCCGAAGATTCGGTCAACCTGCTGGATGGATCCACCCAATTGCCTACCTCGAACCATGTGAAAATCAGGCCGGTGATCCGCGTTTCGCGGAGTTTGCCGAAAGGTATTGTTCACGCCGCCGAGGAGGAAAACTGCAGTCTGATCGTCATGGGTTACACGGGAGATGAAACACCCGCATCCATTCAACTGGTGGAAGAGGTACTGAACGATGCGCGAACCGACATTATCCTCTTCAAGTTGAGACGTGAGTTCTCTCCCAAGAGGATCGGGGTTTCTTTGGGCGGAAGCGGCAACCTGAACCTGATTGTGAGGCTGGCCGGCGCCCTGGCAGATCACTATGGCGGGCACATCACGTTCATGAACATTCTGCCGGAAAACTACACCGCCGAACAAAAAACACATTCGAGTAAAATCCTGGTTGAGGCCATCAAACATCACGGCGCAAAAGCCCTCTACGGGATTGAAGTCACGAGCTCCGGCAAGCCGCTGGACTTTCTGGTGGAGCGTTCCGCCGAATTCGATCTTCTCATTGTGGGGGCCACTAAGGTCAAGTTTCTTGAAAAGGCGGCGGTGGGTCCCTTCTCCTCCCAGATCGCCATGCGATCCGACTGTTCGGTAGCCATCGTCAGGGTCGCACCGACGGTCAAGAAAATCATGGTGATGTGACCCGAAAATAGAACGCCGGCAGACCACTGGCAGAGCGGAATGTGTAAGGTTTTTTGAATTGATTCGTTGTGCCGAGGCCTTGTAATATGAAAAAATTTCGGAAGGAACCCGTAAATGGAAGAATCCCCGGAACAGACTTCGCCCGAAGCTGAGGTTACATTTGCCCGCGACCTGGGTCTTTTCGACGCCACCATGATCGGCATCGGGGCCATGATCGGGGCCGGTATTTTTGTGCTGACAGGAATCGCCGCCGGCGAAGCGGGACCCGCTGCGCTGCTGGCATTTGCCCTCAACGGTCTGGTAACCCTGCTGACGGCACTGGCCTATGCCGAACTGGCCTCGGTCTATCCCAAATCGGGAGGCGGCTACGCCTTTATCACCAAAGCATTTCCCGGTCCGGCAGGATTCGCCTCGGGCTGGATGCTGTGGTTTTGCTACATCATTGCGTGTGCGCTTTATGCCCTTGGATTCGGAAGCTATTTCTGGGAATTTATTCAAAGATACTTCCCTCCGATCGCCAACCTTGTCTTCAACCTCGCAGGTCACGACGCCCCCGCACTGATGATGAGCGCTCTGGTGATCATCATTTTCATTCTCGTCAATATGCGGGGTACGGCCGTAACCGGCAACGTCGAAAATATCATCACCATGGCCAAGATCATTATTTTGGGCCTATTTATCGCGTACGGGCTGAAACGGATCTTTCAGATCCCCACCGAAGCGGCGGCAAGCTTCACACCCTTTCTGCCGAACGGCGCCGGAGGTGTGGTCATTGCCATGGGGCTGACCTTTATCGCCTTTGAAGGCTATGACCTGATCGCAACGGTCGCAGAGGAGATCAAAGCCCCGGAAAAAACCATCCCCCGGGCCACACTGATTTCCCTTTCCGTCACCGTCTTCATCTATCTGATGGTCTTGGTGGTCTGCATCGGGGCCATTCAACCCGAATCGGGAAAATCCTGGCAGTTTCTGGGTCGGTATCAGGAAACGGCGATTGCCAGGGCGGCCGAGAGCTTCATGCCATCAATCGGTGTGGTGCTGATTATCTTCGGGGGGCTGCTTTCAACGATATCCGCTCTGAATGCAACCATTCTGGCGTCGTCGAGGGTGGCCTATTCCATGAGTCGCGACAAGATGCTTCCGATCTCCCTCAGCACGATCCATCCCAAGCGTCGCACCCCGCACTATGCCATTGCGGTCACCGGAGTGATTGTACTCGTCATGGCCTTGCTTTTCCCCATTCAGGTCATCGGATCGTCAGCCAGTGTCATGTTTTTGCTGACATTTACCCTGGTCAATCTTTCACTCATTGCACTGCGCCGGAAGTTCCCTGAATTGAAAGGCGGATTTCGCGTGCCGTTATACCCGGCAACGCCGCTTGCCGCCATCGTCCTCAACATGTTCCTGGCGATCTATCAGTTCAGATTTGATCCCCGGGCGTGGTACATCGCCATTGCCTGGATCATCGTCGGCCTGTTTATTTATTTAATATACTTTGAAAAAGTTGCGACTGCCGATATGCCCAAGGTCATCGAGGTCCAACAGCCAAAAAGCGCGAACACCTATTCGTATCGGATCCTGATTCCACTGGCTAATCCCGATCATGTCATCCCCTTGATGAAACTGGCAATCCCCATTGCCAAGGCCAACGGAGGTGAAATCATTGTGCTTGGCGTCATCAATGTTTCGATCAACCTCCCGCCCCAGGAAGGCATGCGATTTGTCCATCACAAAACGCCGCTTTTGAAAAAAGCCATCGAATACGGCAATGAGCAAGGGGTTGAAACCCGATCGGCGATGCGCATTGCGCATCAGGTGTGGGACGGCATTCTCCATGCGGCCGAAGCGGAAAAGGCAAC
>CAYUCJ010000159.1:0-7496 GCA_964443285.1 uncultured Desulfobacteraceae bacterium
ACGAGTTTCCTCAGGAAGATGATACGTTCGTTCCATTCCTTCACGGCGATATTGTAATTCTTTACCCTGGGCTTCGTGGTCACAAGTTCCGTGAGTTCGTGGTAGTGTGTGGCAAAGAGCGTTCGCACTCCCTTTCCATCCTGGTCGTGCAGCGCTTCCGCCACGGCCCAGGCGATGCTCAACCCGTCAAAGGTACTCGTGCCTCTCCCTATCTCATCCAGAATAACGAGGCTTCTTGGGGTGGCATACCTGAGAATGTTGGCCGTCTCGTTCATTTCCACCATAAAGGTGCTTTGCCCTTTGGTCAAGTCATCGGAGGCCCCCACCCGGGTGAAAATGCGATCTACCAGGCCTATGGAAGCCTTCGAGGCGGGCACGAAACTCCCCATCTGGGCCAGAAGCACGGTGAGGGCGACCTGGCGAAGAATGGTGGACTTTCCAGCCATATTCGGGCCGGTGATGATGAGGAGTTCCTGATCCTTGTCATCCAGGACAATGTCATTGGGAACGAAGTCTTCCTCCCTCACGGACTTCTCAATCACCGGATGCCGTCCGTCCCGGATATCTATGCGCAGAGAATGGTCCACCACGGGACGCGAATAATGATTTCGCTCGGCGGCCTCTGAAAGCCCCGCGATGGCGTCTATACCGGCAATGAGAACGGCTGTATTCTTGATCCTCTTGTTTTTTCCTCCGATATCACCACGAATCTTTTCAAAAATCCGGAACTCCATGTTTACGCGCTCCTCTTGGGCGTCGAGGACCCTTTCCTCCATGCCCTTGAGTTCTTCCGTAATGTAGCGCTCCCCGTTGACGAGCGTCTGCTTCCTGATATAGTTGTCGGGAACGAGGTGCTGGTTGATCTTGGATACCTCAAGATAATAGCCGTAAATCCGGTTGTATCCTACCTTGAGGTTTGTTATCCCTGTCCGTTTCTGCTCTTTAAGGGCGAATTCCGAAATCCAGGATTTACCGTCCCGGCTCAGACCGATCAGCACATCCAATTCCCGGCTGTACCCTTCCTTGATAATCCCCCCGTCCCTGATGGAAACGGGGGGATCCTCGTGGATGGCCTCATCGATAAGCCGGGCCACATCTTCCAGTGTGTCGAGGCCCTGTGCCATATCTGCCAGAAGAAGGCTGGGGGAGGCGCTCAACCTGGCTTTAATCCCGGGAAGTATCTGGAGTGAAACCTTGAGGGCCAAAAGGTCACGGGCATTGGCCCTGCCCAGAACGACGCGCCCGTTCAGCCGCTCCAGGTCATAGATCCCTGCGAGGATTTCCCGCAGTTCTTCCCGCAGGATCGGATCCTCCTTGAGACAGGCAACGGCAGCCAGCCGTTCCTGTATTTCTTCAAGGTTGATCAAGGGATAGGCCAGCCATTTCTTGAGAAGCCGGCTTCCCATTGGGGTGACGGTACAGTCCAGAATCTGGATCAGAGATCCTTTGACGGACCTTCGCCTCATGGTTTTCAGGAGCTCGAGGTGTGAGCAGGTCGCCTCATCGAGGACCATGTAATCGCCCAGCCTGTAGCTGACGATGTCCTTCATATGATCAAGGTTCCCCTTCTGGGTCTCCTGGAGGTAGGTTACGATTGCGGCCGCAGCCGGGATCCCCGCCCGCATGTCTTCACATCCAAAACCCACCAGCGACTGCACGCCAAGCTGCTCTTTCAGGATCGCTTCCGCCCTTTCAGGGTCGTACGCATCAGGATCCAGGACCTCCAGTCTGAGATGGGCGAGGGCCTTCTCACCGTGAAGTCTCGTATTTCCCGTAGTGAGGACCTCGGCAGGGTCTATCCTTCCCAATTCATCCAGGAGTTCTCCCAGTCCCCACACTTCGGTGACCCTGAGCTCACCGGTGGAAAGATCCGCGTGGGCGAGGCCGAATGTACTGTTTCCGTCGGAAGCAATGGCTGCCAGATAGAGATTCCTTTTCTGGTCCACTTCCGCCTCGTCCACGATGGAACCCGGGGTCACGACGCGAACCACTTCCCTTTTGACGATCCCTTTGCTCGACCCGGGGTCCTCGACCTGATCGCAGATGGCGACCTTCCGGCCGCTCTCTATCAGCCGTGCAATGTATGATTTTGAGGCGTGGTGAGGGACCCCGCACATGGGCACTTTTTCGCCGTTGTAGGTCCCGCGGGCGGTGAGGGTGATGCCTAGGATTCTGGAAGCGGTTTGGGCATCTTCAAAAAACATCTCATAAAAATCGCCCATTCTGAAAAAAAGAATGGCATCCGGGTGCTGACCCTTGATGCCCAGGTATTGTCTGAGCATAGGTGTGAGCTGGCCCATCTTATTTTTCACTGTTGTTTTCATCCGTTTGCGGGAGCGGGCTTGGTGAAGGGGGAAGGGCCGGAACCCCTTTTTCTGCGGAATCGACCAAACCTATGGTATCCCAGTACCTGCACTGAGGACACTGCCATTGCAAATCCGCCGGCTCGTACCCGCATTGGGAGCATTGAAATCTCAGGTAAGGGATTTGAAGATACCCCAGCAATTCTCGATAGGCATCCAGCGCTTCCTCAACCCTGCCCTGAGCAAGGAGAATCTCTCCTTTGAAACGTCTCGCTTCCCAAAAGCTCGGGGCCAGTCTCAATGCATTTTCCAGCTCCCGGAGCGCCCCTTCCCAATCCGTCTCGTTGTGGAGATAACGGGCCAGTGCCAGATAGGTAAAGGCGTCGGGGTGCATGTGGGCGGACTCCCTGAGAAAGGCCTCCACGAGTTTCAAATTGCTCATTTTTGCATAGGCCCCTTCCAGGCGGCGATAGGCAAGAAACGTAAACTGTGGCGCCACCTCTCCGACCTTTTTCCACTGCAGTACGGCTTTTTTGTATTCCTGTTTCTGAAAATAAAGGTCTCCCAGATGCAGGTGCGCGTCGATACAGTCGGGATCGATTGACAGGGCCTTCATAAAGAAAGACCGTGCCCTGCCGAATTCCTCTTTTTCGACACAGGCCTTTCCGGACTCCACCAGTTGATGTGCGAGGATGTGGGGATGGCTTCCCTTGGCGAGCCGGGCGATCTTTTGCCTCGTTCTGTAAGCGTTTTCCCAGTCCTTCAGTTCTTCATAGATCCTTTCAATTTCCTCCAGCGTTTCCACGTTGGAGGCGTCCTTCTCGGCCACCTTCAAAAAGGTCTCAAGGGCACGATTCAGAAAGCCGCCTTTCCGGTAGTCCACACCCAGATCGAACAGGGCCCCCAGTTTGATCTGCGGTTCGATATTCGGCCTTAGAATGATACTCTGCCGGATACGGATGGCCCGCTCTATATCTCCTTTGGAACGGTAAAGATTTCCCAGGGCCACATAGGTCTCGATGGTCTCAGAGTCCACCTGAACGGACTTGGTGAACTGTTCTATGGCCTGATCGTGATCATTGCTCAGGATGTACTGGACCCCTTTGAGAAAAGCGGTGTCACCCTTGACCGCTACCTCCCGGGGTCTCCTCCTGTTGACGGCCTTTTTCCACATCCCCAGCACCAGACCAAAAGAAAAGGCGATGCAGACCCACAGGATCAGCTGAAGGTTGTCCGGCTGCTGAAACCAATGCCAGAAGGGTGTCACCATATTTCAACGACTCCTGCCCGTAAGTATCATCACATCAAGCACCTATTCCACTTCCTGTTCTTCTCCGGGGCTCACTTCTTCCGCAGTAACCGGGAAATTCCTCAGAGACTGGAGTTCCTGATCCTTTCCCAGGGACTCCTTCTTGAGCATTTTGATCTCCTTATTGAGGCGGAAGCGTTCCGTTATCCCGTAGAACCCCGCGAAAACAACACCGACCAGAAATGCGATGATAATGACCAGGTACAGTGACATGGGCGGGGTCTGATGGTTGAAGAAAAGCAGGTTCAGCCTGAAGTTTACCTGGGAGGTCATCACGCTGTAGTTCTGAACCGCCACTGCGATAATCAACAGCATGAACAGGATGACCAGCACAACCCTAACATGTTTCATGTATCACCTCCACTATCTTTCTTAATATTTTGAAACAATGGAAGTAATTTCCCATATGTTTCTTGAATATGTTCGGGGATAACCCGTACGGCTCCCACCACTGTCATATAGTTGGTATCGCCATTCCACCGGGGAACGATGTGAAAATGCATGTGTTCCTCGACCCCGGCTCCTGCCGCCCTTCCAAGGTTCAGGCCCACGTTGAATCCTTCAGGGTTCATCACTTTTTTCAATACAGCGATGGACTTTCTGACCAGATCGAGGAGGTCGAGCATCTCCTTTTTTGAAAGGAACTCAAGCTCGGATACATGTCTGACGGGCGCGACAAGCAGGTGGCCGTTGTTGTACGGATACTTATTCATCATGACCATGCTTAACGAATCGACATATAGAATGAGTCGTTCCGCATCCTGCCCCCTGTCTTCTCCGGGGCAAAAAATGCAGGGCCCGCCCTTCTCATCCGAGAGGATATATTCCATTCTCCAGGGAGCCCATAGTACCGTCATGGCTTTTCCCTCAAAGGGATAATATGGCTGGTGATCGTTTCGCCCAATTCCAGGACACCTATGCTGTGTATTCCCGAGGATGCATAACCGGTTGCGGTCCCCGGATTGAAAAACAGGATCCCGTCCTTTGTATGGTTGGCTGCAATATGGGAGTGACCGTAGACGATGACGTCCACGTCAGTAAACTCAGACACAATACGATCTTCAAGCCCTGCCGATGGTCCCCACCCGTGAACCAAACCAAACCGGAATGGGCCCAATTCCAGGACGGATTTTCCCGGCAGACGCGTCCGGACTTCAAAAGGGTCCATGTTGCCATGGACCGCATGCAGTTCCTTTTGACCCAGAAAATCCAGGACATCCTCGGAAACGACATCACCCGCATGCAAAACAATGTCTTTGTCGGCCAGGTATTCCGAGAAAATGCACTCAATTTCCTTGGACACCCTCCGGAGGTGGGTATCTGACAGGATACCGATCTTGATGTTCATGTTGAAACAGTTTCCCTGTTTGAAAATAGATGGCAGCCCATCCGTCCAAGCGGTAAAGAGGCGGGTGAACGGCATCTTTCAGAAGCTACGCTCCCTCCGACGTGTTTAGAAAGCGTCTGAAAAAGAGTGTCAGGCTCGCTTTACTTCGTTGCCCATAGACTGCCGCTTGCGGAATGAATCAGCTTTTTAAAAAGTCATCATTTTTGAGATAGGAGTATAACAGCACGAGGAAAAAAGACAACCCATATTTGAAGGAATCACGGAAAGCAACTCTCAGAAGAAGAGGAGTGAAGTGCGCCCCGCCGCTTTCTTGCCATGGTTTTTTCGATTTCATCAGGCTGTCCGAAATAGATGCAGTGGGCCAGGCACACATTATCCGCACAGGCCGGGAGAAGCCCTCTGTCCACCCGGTGAACGCACAGGTTGCATTTCTGGGGTGTCTCCCGCTCGTTATCGAATGTGATGGCCTGATAGGGACACGCTTCGACGCAGAGCGCGCATCCGGTGCACTCCATATCATTCAGGACAACGATGCCGTCTTCTCTCTTGACAATCGCCTCTTCCGGACAGATATCCACACACTCCGGTTCATCACAATGACGGCAGGTATTCACCAGATAAGCAAAATAGGGCTTCCCCTTCTCTGTCCTGGGACCATCTTCTGCCACGTGGATCAGCTTGATCCCCTCAGGCGCGTGGTTTTCCTGCTTACAGGTAATCTCACAGGCCTTGCAGCCCCAGCAGGATTCATGATCGATGACCAGCACCAACCGTTCCGTGGCCTCTGCATTCACGAGCGATCCTCCGGATGGATCCTGCAAAGAAGCGTTCGGACATGGGTCGCACCCATGGCTGGATCGCAGGCTTCGTAGGCGTTGTCGGTGAGCATGTTGATATTGGATTCATCCCAACCGTGACCGGCATCCTTTTTCTCCGGAAACCACCAGGCGTGTTCGGCCGAGACGATTCGCGGATCCATACCCGCAAAAAACTTTGCCCTCTGTCTGACCCGACCGCGGACCGATTCAATGGTGACCCACTCACCTTCCCTGATTCCCTCTCTTTTCGCAGCATCCGGGTGGATCTCCACCACGGGATCGCGGTGGAGTTCCCGCAACCAGGGAACCTGCCGGTTCTCCGAGTGAAAAAAACCGGGCAACCGCCTTCCCGTGATCAGGATATAGGGAAATTCACGGTAGAGCGCCGGGGTATTGTAAGGGCTTTCCGGGGGTTCCCTGTACTGGGGAAGAGGATCGTATCCCATGCTTTCCAGCACCGTCGAATAGATCTCAAATTTTCGAGTCGGCGTGGAGAAGCCCCTGGTCTCATACTTCTGGTAGAGTACATCCCCTCGGACATAGTCCTTCTTCTTGAAATCCCACCACGTCATTCCCATGGGCTCCAGAATCCAGTCCAGGGCCTCTTCGAAATGGTTCCACCAATGCTCCCCTTGCCCAACCCGGTGCGCAAGATCATTGAGCATCTCATGGTCTGAACGACACTCCCCCACCTGGATGACTTTTCTCCTGGGCAGGATATAGCCGTGCCGCTTCCAGAAGTCTCCAATGTAATCCATCTCAAGCCAGGTAGCGGCTGGGAGGACGATGTCAGCCATTTCAGCGGTAGGGGTGATAAAGAAGTCGGAGACGGCCATGAATTCTATCTTTTCCAGGGCCCGGTAAACCTCTGCGGCATTTCCTCTGGTCATGAGGGGGTTGGAACTGATAAAAAAAAGCGCCTTTACCGGATAAGGCTCTTCCTCCAGTATGGCGTCCCAGACGCATTTGGGATTAATGATGGCAAACTGGCCTGCCAGGCGAAAACGGTCCCCACCCAACCGTTTTTCACGTTGCGTGTCCGGCAACATCCTGTGGGCCCCGAAGTGCCCGACGTTTCGGATTCCGGGGGGTTTGAACAGTACCTGTCCACCGGGCCTGTCGATGTTCCCGGTGACCCCCATGAGGAACATGAGGAGGCGGTCGTTGTCCGCGCAGTTGATCTGCTGTTCAATGGCCACGCCCCACTGAATGGCCGCAGGCTTGCTGGTCGCGAAAAGCCGGGCCGCTTCTCTTATTTTTTTGACGGGAACCCAGGTGATGGCTTCCACCTCGTCCAGTGGGTACTGCTCCACCCTTCGCACAAAAGGTTCCCACCCGTGTACGTGGTTTTCTACGAAGTCTCTGTCATACAATCCTTCTTGAATGATCACGTGGAGCATTCCAAAGGCAAGGGCCGCGTCGGTTCCCGGCCTGAGCGGGAGCCAGACATCGGACCGGGCGGCAATACGGGTCAGCCTCGGGTCCACGGCGATCAGTTTCGCGCCGGCATCCAAGGCTGTTGAAAAAGACTCGCCCTTGTAGCAGTCCGGATTGCTGATCACCAGATTGTTGCCCCAGACCATGATACACCGGGGATGGTTTTCATAGTCCACAATAGGATTGGTGCCGCAGGTGAGGATGCTGGTTGCAATACGGGGACCGTAGCAGAAGTGGCCCGCAGTGAGTACATTGGGCGTGCCGAAAAGGTTGGCAAAGCG
>CAYUCJ010000160.1:0-7488 GCA_964443285.1 uncultured Desulfobacteraceae bacterium
TGGGAAACGGAGAATTTTCAGGAGACCACCTGCAGACAGCGCGCCGACATTTTTGTCCACGGGGAACTCCATGGGGCCGTAGAAGTCTATTACCTTGAACAAAGGCCTGAAACGGACGAAGGAGCCTTTTTGAGGGAAGAAAGGGAGTTGTTGGATGCCGTCGCCGAGCGCATAGGACGCATCGTTGAACATTCTCAGGCGAAGGAGAGCCTGGCTTGGGAATCGAGAGTTAATGCCGGCATGGCCGATCTGTCGAAATTCCTCCTTTCGGTGAACTCCATCGAGGAAATCTCCGACAGGCTCCTTGAACAGGCAAAAAGCCTTACGGAAAGCAGGCACGGCTATGTGGGGTATATCGACCAGGAGAAGGACTGTCTGGTCTGCCCCACTCTGACGAGAGATGTATGGGACGAATGCAAGGTCCACGACAAGAATATCGTGTTCAAAAAGGCAGGTGGTTTACGTGAATGGGTCTTGGAAAACCAGAAGGCTCTTGTGACCAATACGCCATCGAAGGATCTAAGGTCCGCGGGAACGCCGGAGGGCCATATCCCCATCAAGCGTTTAATATCCGCGCCGGCCTTGGTGGGCGGTACCCTGGTGGGTCAGATTGCCGTTGCCAACTCCGATCGGGACTACACGGAACGGGACGTGGCCCTGGTGGAACGGCTTGCAGACACTTACGCCATCGCCGTCCAGAACAAGCGGGCGGGAGAGGCATTGAAAAAGGCTCATGACGATCTGGAACAGAAGGTGCAAGAACGTACGCGTGAACTTCTGGACACCAACCGGCAGCTTGGAAAGGAGATCAAAGACCGTAAACGGACTGAAGAGGCGCTGAGAAAGAACGAAGCGACGCTGATCGAGGCCCAACGCATCGCCCACCTGGGCAACTGGGACTGGAACATTGAAGAGGACGAGCTTTTGGGGTCTGAAGAGATATCCCGTATCTTTGGATTGGCGCCCCGGAAGTTTGCGGGAACCTATCAGGACTTTCTGGATGTCGTTCATCCCGATGACAGGATGTCCGTGTCCAGGGCCGTCCAAAGAAGCCTGTACGAAGAGGAACCATACGAGGTGGAGCACCGCATCGTCCTGCCCGATGGTTCTGAACGAGTGGTGCAGGGACGGGGAGAGATCACCTTTGACGAACACGGCAGGCCCGTAAGGATGATGGGAACCCTTCACGATGTTACCGAGCGGAAGGTGATCGAGGATCGGCTCGTCCAGAGTGAAAAACTCACATCCCTCGGCCTTCTGGTCTCCGGTATTGCCCACGAGATCAACAATCCCAACAACTTTATCTCCTTCAATATCCCCGTACTGCGGGACTACCTGAAAGAACTTCTGCCGATTGTTGACGTTTATGCCGAAGACCATGAGGCGTTTGAGCCCTTCGGCATGTCCTATGAGGCGTTCAGAGAGGATATCTACCGGCTCCTGGATAACATGGAACACGGTTCCCAGAGGATCAACCTCACCATTTCCAATGTGAAGGATTTCAGCAGGAAAAAGGACAGGATGCAGAGGAAATGGGTTGACCTGGTGGAGGTCCTGAAGAGGGCCATTTCCATCTGCAAGGGGGAGATCAAGAGGCGGGTGAAATCTTTTGAATTGGCTGTAGATGAAAACCTGCCTCAGGTCCTGATCGACCCTGAGGCGGTTGAGCAGGTGGTGGTGAATCTCCTGATCAACGCGGCCGCGGCTGCCGACAAGGAGGATTCCTGGTTGCGACTCGGTGTGGTGGCCGGCGACGGTTCACAGGACGGGCTGGTCATCGAGGTGAGTGACAACGGGTGTGGCATGGATGAAAGGGTCATGAGACAGATCTTTGATCCCTTCTTTACCACAAAGGGCCCGAAAGAAGGAACCGGACTGGGCCTCTATATCTGTCATGAACTGGTTGCCGGGTTTGGCGGCCGCATAGAGGTGGAGAGCAAGCCGGGCAGGGGCAGTAGATTCAGGGTATTGGTGCCGAGCAAGGAGAAAGGAGAGAATGGATTTGGATGAACAATTCGATTGTTGTCATTGATGATGAACGGGATTTCCTGGAAACGGTCAGAAGGGGTTTGATTACTTCAGGGTTTCGGAATGTTCGATTGGAGAGCGATCCCAGAAAGGCTTTGGCCCTTTTTGAAGGAGGGGAATCCATAGCCCTTGCCCTGATCGACGTCTCCATGCCGTTCATGAATGGCGTGGAGCTTCTTGAAGCCATCAAGAGCACCCGGCCTGACACGGAGTGCATCATGGTGACGGCCATGAACGAAGCCAGGATGGCCGTTGAATGCCTTAAGAAGGGGGCTTATGACTACCTGGTCAAGCCTGTCTCCCGGGAAGACCTGGTTTCCGCCATTGATCGCGCGTTGGAACGAAAACGGCTCCTGGATATCCTGGAAATGCGGAAAGGCGATGCCGTACCCAAACTGCAGCATCCTGAGGCCTTCCGTCCCATCATCACCACTTCTGCGAATGTGATCAAGATATTGAAGGAGGCCGAACTTCATGCCCCGAGCAAGGTCCCGGTTTTGATCACCGGAGAAAGTGGAACCGGAAAGGAACTCCTGGCCAGGGGGATCCACCTGGCCAGTCCCAGGGCCGGATTTCCATTTTCCGCCATAAACATGGCCTCGCCGGCAGGCTCGACGGGCCTTTTTGACGCCGAGTTCTTCGGCCACACAAAGGGAGCCTTTACCGGGGCCGAGAAAGACCGTCAGGGGCACCTGCATCGTTCCAATCATGGGACACTCTTCCTCGATGAGATCGGGATCCTGCCGGTTGAGTTCCAGGGCAAACTGCTCCGTGTGCTGCAGGACGGAGAATTTACCAGATTGGGTTCCGATAAATCCCAGAAGGTGGATATACGCCTCATCACAGCCACCAATGAAGACCTGACCCGATCGATGGCCAGAGGGGACTTTCGAAAGGATCTCTACTACAGACTCAGGGGGGCATGGCTTCACCTTCCGCCCCTCAGGGAAAGAAGAAAAGACATCCCCGTATTGATTGAAAAATTCCTGAATGAATTCTCTTCCGTCGCCCGGGCCGGGAGAATCGATGAAGAAACCGTGAGCCTTTTGCTGGACTATGACTATCCGGGGAACATCAGGGAGCTTCGGTCCATTATCCAATCGGCCGTTAATCTGGCCCAGGGAAAACCCCTTTCACCGAATTTCCTTCCCGATGAGGTCCGAAGAAAGCGGCGAGTTGCGAGACAGAACGCCCGGGCCGGGATCAAACCCCCGGTGTCCCTTGCGGAGCTGGAAAAAGCCCACATTCTGAAGGCTTATGAGGGCACAGGAAGAAACAAGGCACTGACGGCCCGATTGCTGGCCATCGGGTTGTCCACCCTGCGCAGGAAACTGGAGGCGTACGGGGAGGAATAACCATACCAAAACAGACCCTTCCAAAATGAAACGGTGTTTTCTAACTTATTGAATTCAAAGAGACAGCGTTGGTGAACCCTGTCAAATTGGTGTTTTTCCCAAACGCATACACCCTCCCGATCAGACCCTGACAATGTCTTAGCCTGTCTTTAACTTATTGAAATAGATAAATTTATCCAATTCTGCTCCATGGTATATCCGGTGGCATGATAAATGCCTTACCAAGTCTAAAATGAAAAGAGACATTGAGAACTTGGGGATTTGTGAGCCTTGAAATTGCGGCTGTTGAATCGGGAGGCTTTCTGTCTCTCGGAGAAAGGAGATTGAACGTGGGGAGGGAATTTTTGCCCGGTTCTCCTGTTGACTCGGAAGCCATTTGTGTTTCTGAAGAAGGGGCTTCCAAGTTGAAGAAAATCGTTATCCTGACTGAACGACCTGAGGAAAACGACTGCTGGGTTCCCTACTTGAGATCCTTGTTTCCCGATTGCCAGATCAAGCTCCTGTCAAGACCGGCAGCAATCCTTAGGGAGGATTTTGTGGATCCGCAACATGTCGTGGCGGGCAATGGGAAAATGAAGGAATAGGGGTGTCCGGAAGTTGGAGGCTCAATATGGGAGAAGTCATTGATTCCATTGTTCACAAGTTGACGGACAAGGGGCTGATCATAGCTGAAATTCCAAGGCTTATCGGAGACGTCCTGAATATTGTCAGGGACGAAACTGATTCCTCGGCAGGGGATGTTAATAGAAGGCTGGAAGGTCTTGGATGGGAGAAAGGCATCCTGGATGGCTATACGTTCGAGCTGATACTCTTTTTTCTGGAACAGAAACAAGGCAATGATATCAGGGCACATACGCTGCACTGATTGAAAACACCATGCGGTTGGAATGGGAAGTGAATGCATGGCCGGATAAGCGAGTGGGGTGTTGAGTTTTGGAAAACGGATAGAATCCCTGCGGAAATGAAGCGCGATGAAAGGGGCAGAGCGGACCGAAGGAGAACTGAAAATGGATGGAACCAAAAGACCGATAGGGGAACGTGGTAGAAGAAATGTGTACTGTCCCCATTACGGGGCGTGCCTGGACCATGCTATTGGCCAGGCGTGGGATGTCTGGCGATGCGGTAAATGCCAATACAGGTCGGTCAAAGAACCGAGAGAAGAGATATTTTATGGGAATGAGGGGACGGTCGCGTACTACACACTATCCCAGGAGGTGATTTAGCAGGAAGGACCTGCATTTATAGTTTCTATCATGATGGCCATTGTGGTGGCGAGAAAGGAGCGGAACAATGAAAGCGCTGGTCAGCGAAATTGTAAAGGCCTTGGTGGACAACCCGGAGCAGGTCAAAATAGAAGAACTGAAGGGAGATCAGACTTCCATCTACGAATTGAGGGTTGCAAAAGAGGATTTCGGAAAAGTCATTGGAAGGCAGGGGCGGAACGTGTCGGCAATACGAACCATTTTGAGCGCGGTTTCTTCCAAGGAAAAAAAGCGGAGCCTCCTACAGGTCATTGAATAGGCTCTTTCGTCCATTCACGTTTGATCTTTCCAGGTAAGATAAACCCCGGCAAGTCCGCATCGGGCGGACATGCCGGGGTCAGGGAGGCAAGAAGATGGCGAGGCTACTCGATGATTCCACAGAAAATGAGCGGCTGATATCCTGGCTCAAGGTGATGTTTCCTGAGGCCGGGGCTGAATCCGTCTTAAGACCGAGCGAGAATGCGCCGAGGAGGTCGGTTTCCGCAAAGACTGAAGGGAGACTCAGAAGGAACAACTCTTACGGTATCATTTCCTACATCTTATCGGGCCGAAGTTCTCGATCGCCCCGAATCCGCACGTCCAACTGAAACCACCTTATACCCTGATCCACCATCAAGGCATCATCTGCTGCGTTGCCTTCGGTCACTCCTCCTTGCGACGTATTGTTCATACGACTCAGTCGTCGTTCCTCGGCGCCTTACATCTGACACCTTGCTGGCGATCAGGAATCTTCCCAATCGCTTGGCGTAGAACATTGATGGCAGATTAGGCGGTGGATTTGGGTTATAATCCCCACCTTTACTTTCCTTTCTCACCGGCGTACCATGTGTCCTCTTTGAAATGATCCCCTGATGATCCCCAAGAGAGCGACACCCATGAATGTGTTTGTTTTGATCATTCTGCTTGCTGTCATTGCGGAGTTTTTTCTCCACATCCTTGCAGATGCTTTGAATTTGCGCGTGCTCAAGGACGATCTTCCCTCCGCCTTCCAGGATGTCTATGACCAAGAAAGGTATGGCAAGTCCCAGAAATATCTCAAGGTGAATACGCGTTTCGGGTGGGTGGCCTCCGGCTTCAACATCACCGTATTCCTGGCATTCTGGTTCGGGCGGGGGTTCCCGCTCCTGGACGGGTGGATGCGATCCCTGGACCGGGGACCGATCCTGACGGGTCTGCTCTTCGTGGGAACCCTGGCAGCTTTCAAGGCGTTGCTGTCTCTGCCGTTCAGAATATACGGAACCTTTGTCATTGAGGAGAGATTCGGATTTAACAGGACCAGTTGGCGAGTTTTCTTCGTGGATATGCTGAAGGGAACCGCCTTGGGTGTCCTACTCGGGGTGCCCCTTGTTGCGGGCATCCTGTCCTTTTTTCAGTTCGCCGGAGAGCATGCATGGCTCTACTGCTGGGGCGCCATAACGCTCTTCATGCTTGGGGTCAATTTTGTCGCACCCACCTGGATCCTACCTCTTTTCAACAGGTTCACGCCCCTTGAGCCGGGTGAGCTGAGAACGGCGATCCTCTCTTATGCACGATCCATTGATTTCCCGCTGGAAAATATCTACGTCATGGATGGTTCAAAACGCTCCGGCAAATCCAACGCCTTCTTCACCGGATTCGGAAAACACAGGCGCATTGTCCTGTTTGATACCCTGATCGAGCAGCACTCTGTTCCCGAACTCCTGGCAATCCTCGCCCACGAAACCGGGCACTTCAAGAAACGGCACGTCCTCAAAACACTCATACTCGGGATTGTCCAAACCGGGGTCATGCTTTTCATCCTTTCCTTTTTCATTTCCTCCCAGGGCCTTTTTGATGCCTTTTATGTCGGGGCGAAATCCATTTATGCGGGACTGGTGTTCTTTGCGATACTCTATTCACCCCTTGAATTCCTGATGGGGGTCTTGTTGAAAATGTGGTCCAGACGTAACGAAACAGAAGCAGATCGCTTTGCCGTTGAAACAACACGGAATGCGCGGGCATTGACCGCGGCACTGAAGAAGCTTTCGGTTCATAATCTGTCAAATCTTCTGCCCCATCCCTTTTACGTGTTCTTGAACTATTCACACCCGCCGGTCCTGGAGCGGATCAAGGCCATTAACAGGATTTCAAGATAAGGGGAGAGTCTTGTATGGGTATGAAAAGTAAATGTCTTATTTCTCTGATCGTATTGGGAATTGTAGATGTGGTGATCCCGGTCCCGATTATCGGGATTCTCCTCATCTACGTGCTGTTCCAGAGGCCGCCCTGGTTCTGTGAAATAGTAAAAGAAGTGTATGGCGAACGGTAGGGCGTCCGGTTTGTCCCCGGAACCAGGCCAAAGGAATTCAGAAGTGGACTAGATCCAGGCGTCCGAAAGTGCAAATATCGCGAGGTTCTGTTTGGTGGAAAGTGGTTGATCAGGTCCGGAAAAAAGGATTGGTCATTCGTTCGCGGCCGATGCTGCTGGCGGGTCCATGGCCCGGGTAGATGCGAAGGTCATCACCCAGTGGAAAGACCTTCCTGACGACCGCGCCAATGAGTGCGGAATGATTTCCCCCTGGAAAATCCGTCCTCCCGATGGAGCCGGCAAAGAGGGTGTCACCGGTGAAGACAGCTCCCGCCGTGTGAAAGCAAACCCCACCCGGTGAGTGACCCGGGGTGTGAATTACCTTGAGGGAGTAGCCACCCACCTGGATTTCCTGACCCTCATCCAGATAACCGTCCGGCTGGAAACCGAGTCCGGGAGCGTCCAAGGTGTGGATCCGGACCGGGGCCTGCGTAATCCGCTTGAGTTCCGCTGCGCCTCCGATGTGGTCCACATGCCCATGGGTGATGAGGATGTGTTTTATTTTGAGACCGTTTTT
>CAYUCJ010000161.1:0-5279 GCA_964443285.1 uncultured Desulfobacteraceae bacterium
AGGACGGCAGGGTGGTGGTCACGGAATTCATCTGCGAAGACTGCAATGAATGCGGCTGTGTCTGCCCGGATCTTGCCATAAGCGTGCCTTTGGAGAAGGTCACGTTTTAGCCCATGATAAATGAGGGGAAAACCTTCAATGGATCGAGGTATTAGGAAACTGATGCCTCGATCCTGCAATTCCGGCATGTCTGCCGTAGGCGGACGGGTCGGGTAGGGGGAATCGAAAATGAAACTGAACAAGATAGATCACCTCTGTATTGCGGTCAAAAACCTGGAAGAGGCGAAAAAGGTCTGGGAGCCGCTCCTCGGCAAAACCGGTCCTGATGACGCCTATATCGATGAACCGGAAAAGATCAATGTGGCCAGGTACATGGTCGGTGAAGTGGGTTTCGAGCTGATGGAATCCACCACGCCGGATGGGGACGTGGCCAAATTCATCGAGAGGAACGGCGAAGGGGTGATGCTTCTGAGCTTCAACGTGGACAACACACGGGAGGCCATCGCCGAACTGAAAGCGAAAAACTACCCCTTTATCCCGGACGCCAGGGGTGAAGTGGCCAGGCCCTTCCGCGACTGTGAATTCGGGTTTATTCATCCCAAGAAGCTCAACGGGGTTTTGACGGAACTGATCGATTATAAGTGGGAGAAGTGAGACGCAAGGCGGAAGGCGGAAGTGGGAAAGAAATACAAGACATTTGAAGTCTACCTGGTGCACATCGACCCGGACAAATGCGACGGATGTGAGGAGTGCGTGAAAATGTGCCCGGTGGATGTCTTTGACATGACGAACAAGGCCTATCCCGCGCGCCCGCAGAACTGCATGGGGTGCCGGACCTGTGTGGCCCTGTGTAAGTCCAATGCCATCGTCATAACCGAGATATGAGGGGGCAGGTGATTTCATGGATGATGCCATATTGATTATCGGTGCCGGGATCGCAGGCATCAATGCTGCCTTGAATGCTGCCGAATACGGTACCAAGGTCTATTTGGTGGATGACACCCCGAGTATCGGCGGGATCATGGCCAGGCTGGACAAGACCTTTCCGACCAATGACTGCTCCATCTGCATAGAAGCGCCCAAGATGTACGAGGTGGACAACCATCCCAACATCGAGATCCTCAGCAACACGGAAGTGAGAAAGGTCAAGAAGGGGGCGGACGGTTTCAAGGTCAGGCTGGTTCGAAAGGCCAGGTATGTGGACGAGGAGAAGTGCACGGGATGCGGGGCCTGCGTGGAGGCCTGTCCGGTGAGCATCCCGGATGAACTGGACGGAAAGGTGGGGGGAAAGCGCAAGCTGGTCAGTCTCCCTTTCCCACAGGCGGTCCCGAATGTGGTCGTGGTGGATCCGGACTGCCGGTACGGCAATCTCCGTGAAAGCGGTGCATGTATCGGGGGCTGCGTGGTGGATTGCAGCCAGTGCCGGGAGTGCCCCATCGCCCTCTGTGTCAAGGCGTGCGAAAAGGAAGGCAAGAACGCCATTGTGCTCTGGCAGGGCAACCGGAATGTGAATATCGAGGTCAAAAGCATCATCGTCGCCTCGGGGTTGACACCCAGCGAACCGGAGACGGGGCTCTTCGGCTACCAGGAATACGAGAACGTCATTACCAACATGCAGTTCGAGAGGCTGATGAATGCCGGAGGTCCGACCGAGGGGAACATCGTCCGGCCTTCCGACGGCCAACATCCCAGGAAGATCGCCTGGATACAGTGCGCAAACCGCGGGCTGGCCGAAGGGCATCTTCCCTACTGTTCAAAGGTCTGCTGCATGGTGGCCAACAAACAGACCATTATCACCAAAGAGCACGATTCAACCGTAGAAACCGTGGTGTTCAACATGGACCTCACGGCCTACGGAAAGAATTTCTGGGAGTTCTATCAGAAGGCCAGGGAGCTGGGGGTTCGTTACGTGAGGGCCAAGCCCTATGCGGTTGGGGAAGACGCCGACACGAAGAACCTCATCGTTTCCTATGAGGATCGCGAGACAGGAAAGTTCCTGGAAGAAGAAGTGGATCTCCTGGTTCTCTCAGCGGGACTTGTGCCGGGTGAACGTAACGAGCGACTGGCCAAGGCCCTCAAGATCGAGAGGGACCCTCTGGGATTTTTCAAGGAAAAGGATGGGTTCCTGGCACCCCTTGAAACACAGGTGGACGGCGTCTTCGTCTGCGGCGGCGCCCTGGGACCTATCGACATCTCGGAATCCGTTGTGCAGGCGTGTGCGGCAAGCATGAAGGCGGTGTTGAGGATCGAGAAGGTGAGCAGCGTCCATGAATAAAGATGATATCCGGATAGGCGTATTTGTCTGTGACTGCGGTTCCAACATTGCGGGTGTCGTGGATGTCCCTGATGTCGTTACGTATTCCAAAGAGCTTGACCATGTGGTATTTGCCGACGAAGGCAGGTGGTCCTGCTCCGCCGATTACCTGGAACGGATGAAGGAATTCATCAGGGAAGAGGAACTCAACAGGGTGGTCATCGCCTCCTGTACCCCCAGGACCCATGAACCCCTTTTCAAAAGGGCGGTGAAGGAGGCCGGGCTGAATCCCTATTTGCTGGAGTTTGTCAGTATCAGGGAGCAGTCCTCCTGGGTACACATGAATGAACCGAAGGCCGCCACCGCAAAGGCAAAGGAGTTGATAAAGATGGGCGTGGCAAAGGCCGCGCTCCTGGAAGAGGGGGAAGAGATCAGGCTCCCGGTCAAGAAGGAATGTCTGATTATCGGGGGCGGCATGGCCGGGATGCACGCCGCCCTCAATGTGGCCGGCCAGGGGTTCAAGGCGACTGTCGTGGAACGGAAAGACCGGCTTGGCGGGCTCTTGAACGGCCTGGGAAGCATATCGCACAACCACAGGCTCGTTCCCGCCGAGGAACTGGTCACGGCCACCAGGGAAAAGGTGGAGGCCGACCCCAACATCACCGTATACACCGGTGCAGTCCTGGAATCGGTTGGAGGGTACATCGGCAAGTACCGTGTTACCGTGAATGGGGGCGGGACCCCCCAAACATTTAATGCCTCAACAATTATCGTGGCAACAGGGATGGAAGAAATCAAGCCTGTTGACCAGTTCCTTTATGGCAGTGATCCCAGGGTGGTGACGCAGTTCGAGCTGGAAACCCTTCTTAAAGGAAGGCGGAAGGCGGAAGGCGGAAGGCCGAATGATAAGGAAGAGGGTGAAGACTCCGACTTCCCCGTTCATGACGTGGTGATGATCAACTGCGTCAATTCCAAGAATGAGACCAGGGGCTGCTGCAACATCGGCTGCCCGGTTTCCATCAAAAACGCACTGGCGCTCAAGGAGATCGACAAGGAGCTGAATATCCACATCCTCTACCGGGACCTGAGCGTGGTCAGGCGGGAGGGGGTGGATGTGACCAGGGCACGCAAACTGGGCGTCCGCTTCATCCGGTTCAGGGAGGACCGATACCCGGAGGTTGAAAAGGAAAACGGCCGGTTGAGGGTCCGGGTCTACGATGAACTCATCGATCGGGAACTGGACATCGCATCCGACCTGGTGGTGCTCACGACGGCCATGAAAGGGAGTGAAACCGTGGAGGAGATCAAGGGACAGCTCAAGGTCTCTTCCAACCCGGACGGGTTTTTCCAGGAGGCCCATGTGAAACTGGGTCCCCTGGATTTTGCCAGTGACGGCCTTCATCTGTGCGGCTGCGCGAGATCGCCGAAGGACCTCAAGGACACCCTTGACGAGGCTATCGGATCCGCCATGCGGGCCTCCATTCCCATGAAACGGGGATATATCGAGGCCGAAGGCATTGTGGCGGACATTGAACTGGCGGACTGCAACAGCTGCGGTCTCTGCTTCAAGCGATGCCCCTACAGCGCCATCAAGCTGGACGAAGAGAAACTGCCCCACGTGATGAAGGCCCTGTGCAAGGGCTGCGGCCTCTGCGCGGCGGACTGTCCAAAGGAGTGCATATCCATCGTTCACTACTCCGAGGAGCAGATCCTGGCCCAGGTGGAGGCGGCCCTGGAAGAGCACCCGGAAGAGAAGATCGTGGGGTATGTCTGCCACTGGTGCGCCCTGGGCGGCGTGGACATGGCGGGCGTGAGTCGCCTCCAGTATCCGACCCATGCCCGGCTCATCAGGGTCATGTGTTCGGCACGGGTCTCCATCAACATGATTGAACGTCCCTTTGAACTGGGTGCCGCTGGGGTCCTGGTGGCGGGATGCGAGTTCCCCACCTGTCACTACATTTCGGGAAATTATGCGGCGGAGACCCGAGTGAAGCGCACCAAGAGGAAACTGGCCAAGAAGGGGTATGATCCGGAGCGGCTGTGGAACCTCTGGTGTTCGGCAGCGGACGGTCCCAAGTTTGCCAGGACCATGCGGGAGATGACCGAGAGCCTTGGTCTTGGATAGAACTGATGACTTTTTAGAAACCGATTCTATGCTTCAAGCGGTAGCGTGTGAACAACGAACCCGATATGTGCATTGAAGCAAACCTGACAATCTTTTTCAGATGCTTTCTAAACACTTCGGAGGGGATGGACGGCTATTTGGGCTTTAGCGGTACGTATTAGAATCGCGTAAGGTTTGGGAGGTGTAAACCCCAAATAGCCGTCCATGAAGAAGTGAGTTGCCAGGTGCACTGTGAGAAAGCACATGAAAAAGATTCTCAGATTCGCCTCCTTAAAACGCAGTCATCAAAACGACTTCGTTGAAATTCATCATCGTGCCCATGAACGTGAGAAAAAAATCCTGAAAGTCGGATTTTTTGCGATCACATCGAAGAGGAAGAGGTTATGCCTGATACGGGTTTTGAGGTTGCCACGGGGGAGTTTGTCAACCAGGTCGTTCAAGAGCTGGGTGGAGACCGCATCTATGCCTGCTTTGAATGCGGACATTGCGCCTCCAGTTGCCCCGTGAGACGGGTCGACAGCCGCTTCAGTCCCAGGAAAATCATCCATATGATTCTGCTGGGCATGATTGAGGAGGTGCTTCAGAGTGATGAAATCTGGCTCTGTTCCAGCTGCTACACCTGCCAGGAGGTCTGCCCGCAGGGTATCAAGATTACAGACCTGATCACGGCCATTAGAAACATGGCATTCAAAGCCGGCCATGCCCCCCAGGGCGTCGGTCTGCAGGAAAGGCGCATCTCTTCGGGAGGAAGGCTTTACGCGCTGGACGACTTTGATCAGAAGAAGCGTCAGAAGGCCAACCTGCCTCTGGTTCTTTCCACCATAGACGAAGCGGTCAAACTGCTGGAGGGCCGAAAATGAAATATGCGATTTTCCTCGGCTGCACCATACCGGCCAGGGC
>CAYUCJ010000161.1:5379-7478 GCA_964443285.1 uncultured Desulfobacteraceae bacterium
AGAGGCCCTCAAAGAAACCAATACGGCCCTTTCAAAGATCGGTCGCAAATATACCGGGACCACGAAGGTCAAACATTATGCCAGGGTCCTCCTGGATGATGTGGGACTCGAAAGGATCGAGGAGGCCGTAACCAAGGACCTGGGAGGGTTGAAGGTGGCCATCCACTATGGGTGCCACTATCTAAAGCCCACTGAGATCTACCCGGACGGTGAAAACCCCGACCATCCAGAATCCCTGGACCAACTTGTCAGGGCGGTGGGAGTGGAGCCCGTCCCCTACGGAATGGAGCGGAACTGCTGCGGAGGTGCGGTCATGGCGGCGAACGAGAACACGGCCCTGGCCATGGCCAAGCAGAAGCTGGATCATATCAAGGTATCGGGGGCAAAGGCCATGACCCTCGTCTGTCCTTTCTGCAGCGTCATGTACGACAGCAACCAGAAGAGCATCGAGTCGACATTCGACGTGGAATACCGCATTCCCGTCCTTTTCCTGCCCCAGATCCTGGGGCTGGCCATGGGAATTGACCGGAAGACCCTGGGGCTGAATATGAATGTGGTCAAGACGAAAGAACTCACGGAAGAGATATCGGCTTGAAAATGGGGAGGAGAACCTGACACTCTTCTTCAGGCCCTCCTCCTAGGTTGTAGAGAATAAAATGATCCTTTATGGAGAGCCAGGCGAACGGGATGTTCCTGAAGCGGCGTCAAAGGGGATGAAAACACTCACGGTTCCGGAAAAAGAGCTGGCGGATCGGCGAGAACGGCTTCGAAAAGAGCTGCTGGAAAAGGGTATCGATGGGTTGCTCGTTGTCCAGGAGGTGGATCTTTTCTATCTTACCGGAGCCCATCATCCTTCCCTTTGCTACCTGCCGACTGAAGGAGAGCCCCTCCTGTTTTTCAATGATTCCTGTTCATCAAAGAGAGCCCATTCAGACACAATACACGTTTTCAGGATCGCGTCGCTGGATGAAATTCCAGGCGTGATCCGTGACGTGTGTGGCGGACTTCCTCGCACCCTGGGCCTTGAATTCGATGTCCTTCCGGTCACCGACTTCAACCTGTACCGGGCCCTTTTCCCGGATCAGGAGTGCGTGGATGGCTCCCCTTTCATCCTGAAAGGAAGGAGAATCAAATCGGCCTGGGAACTGGCACAGATGGAGAGGACGGCCGAATTGACCCGAAGGACTTTCGACTACGGCCGATCAATCCTGAAGCCGGGACTCAGTGAAATGGAATTTGCATGCATGCTGGAGAGTTTCGCCCGCATCCAGGGACGGGAAACGAGGAGCGTCAGGGTCAGGGACTATCAGACCGAGGGGTATCCCGGGCATGTTTTGAGCGGTGAGAGCGGGGGAAAAGTGGGACTGCTCGATTCCCCGGCCAGCGGCCAGGGGACGTCCCCGGCTTTTCCCTGCGGCGCAGGTCCCAGGAAGATCAGGGCCAACGAACCGGTCATGGTGGATTTCGGATTCGGGCTGAACGGCTACCACATGGATGAGACGCGGATGTTTTCCATAGGACCCCTGCCCGACGAGATTCTGAAGGCCTGCGAAGCCGCCATCGCCATTCACGATGCGGTCCTGTCCCGGGTGAAACCGGGCGTGACCGTTGACGAGCTTTTCAAGCATTCTGTTGCCAGCGCCGAAAGGCTCGGCTATGCTGAACAGTATCTGGGTCCTCCGGGTCACAAAGTGAGCTTTGTGGGGCACGGGATCGGCCTTGAACTGATAGAGGGACCGATCATCGCAAAGGGGAAGAAGGATCGTTTGCATCCCGGCATGACCTTCGCCCTGGAGCCGAAGATCGTATTTGAGGACGCGTTTATCGCGGGTGTGGAGAGCGTCTTTGTGGTGACGGATACAGGGTACCTTTTGATCAGCAGGCTGCCCGTTGAGGTGTTCATATGCTGAGCGCCTTCCACATCGTCTTCCCGGCGAATGCGAAGCAGGCTTGGACCCTCTGGATCGCCTTCTGAACTCTGATGAACGGGCCTTCGTGGGAAACCATTAACTGTTCAACCTCAGATTCTAATTGGGAAGTTTGAAGCAGGGAGGAATATATGAAGGAAAAGACCTATCGGCTGGGATGTGACATCGGCG
>CAYUCJ010000162.1:0-7469 GCA_964443285.1 uncultured Desulfobacteraceae bacterium
GCACGGACTATGACACATCCGACAAGCTCTATTTTGAACCCCTCACCTGGGAGGACGTGCTCAATCTGGTTGAACAGGAAAAACCGGAAGGGATCATTGTGCAGTTCGGGGGCCAGACGCCTCTCAATATCTCCGTACCCCTGGAGCAGGCCGGCGTGGTGATCCTGGGAACAAAATCGGACAGCATCGACCGTGCCGAGGACCGGAAACGGTTTCAGAGCCTGCTCAAGAAACTGGACATTCTCCAGCCTGAAAACGGCATCGCTACCAACCGGGAGGAGGCCCTGGAAGTCGCTGAACGTGTCGGGTATCCTGTTCTGGTCAGGCCGTCATTCGTGCTGGGCGGTCGCGCCATGGAAATCGTCTACGATGAGGCGGACCTGGAATATTACATCAAGACTGCGGTGGACGTGTCACCCGGAAAGCCGGTTCTCATTGATCGGTTCCTAGAGGATGCCACGGAAATCGACGTGGATGCACTGTCTGACGGAGAGGAAACGGTCATCGGCGGTATTATGGAACACATCGAGGAGGCGGGCATTCACAGCGGCGACAGCGCGTGTGTCCTGCCGCCCATATTCCTGAAGACCGAGGTGCTCGAAGAAATCAAATCCCACACACGTGCGCTGGCCCGGGAACTCAACGTGGTGGGCCTGATGAACATCCAGTTTGCCGTAAAAAAGGGGGTGGTTTATGTGCTTGAGGTCAATCCGAGGGCCTCAAGGACGATCCCCTTCGTGAGCAAGGCCACCGGTGTGCCTCTGGCCAAACTGGCCACGAAAGTGATCATGGGCCATCGTTTGAAAGATCTGGGTCTGGTGGACCAGGTGAGCCCCAAGCATGTTTCAGTGAAGGAATCGGTCTTTCCCTTTGCCCGTTTTCCGGGTGTGGACACCGTCCTCGGTCCGGAGATGAAATCAACCGGGGAAGTGATGGGGATAGACTGTTCTTTCGGCCTGGCGTTTGCAAAATCTCAATTGGCCGCAGGCCAGAAGCTCCCTCTGGAGGGTAATGTTTTTGTGAGCGTCAAGGATCAGGACAAACTGAGATTTCTGGAAACGGCCTTCGCCCTTTATGACCTGGGGTTCAAGATGATGGCTACCGACGGGACTTCGGCCTTTTTTTCCGAGCACGGGATAAAAAATCAACGGGTAAACAAGGTCGGTCAGGGGCGCCCCCATGTCGTAGATATGATCAAGAACGGAGAAGTTGACCTGGTGATCAATACCCCCGGCAGCAAGAAGGCCGTTTCGGAGTCTTACTCAATCCGGCGTGCGGCCCTGACTTTTGATATCTCTTACACAACGACCCTTGCCGGTGCCCGTGCAACAGCCCAGGCCATCAAGGCCCTGGTTGAGGGACGTGTGGACGTGAAAACCCTGCAGGAATACCATCAGGGGAAGGTGGAAGGCGGAAGGTGGAAATAGGAAGCTTTTTCCGCCGGTCATTTGTGAGGAAAAGCAGAAAGGCTTAACTCCATTAGGAAGAGAAATATGGATCATCCAAAAGAAAAATGCGGTATTTTCGCGGTAGTTGGACACGAAGACGCCGCCAAACTGACCTATTTCGGGCTGTATGCCCTACAGCATCGCGGCCAGGAGAGTGCCGGAATCGTTGCTTCAGACGGTAAACAGGTTCGGGAACACAAGGCCATGGGGCTGGTGCCGGATATCTTCAACGAGCATATCCTGAACGAACTCAAGGGTAACCTGGCCCTTGGTCACGTGAGGTATTCCACCACCGGGTCGTCGCTTCTCGTCAATGCCCAGCCCTTCAGGGTGCGGTATTCGGGCAAATCCCTTGCCATTGCACACAACGGGAACCTCGTCAATGCACAGGAGATCCGGGCCCAGCTTGAAGACGCCGGGTCCATTTTTCAGACCACAATGGATAGTGAGGTGGTCCTCCACCTGACTGCAAAATGCATCAAGAAGGGGCTCGAACAGGCCATGATCGAGACCATGGGCCAGGTCAAAGGCGCCTACTCCATGGCCATTATGACGGAAGATACCATCATAGCTGCGCGGGATCCCAACGGATTCAGGCCTCTTTGTATAGGGAAACTGGATTCCGGTTATGTGGTTTCTTCGGAAACCTGCGCCTTGGACCTGGTGGATGCCAAATTCCTCCGGGAAGTGGAGCCCGGTGAGATCGTCATCATCAATGAATCGGGGCTGAGGAGTATTCCTTCGGGAATTAGATCCGGAAGAAGCCAGTGCATTTTTGAATTGATCTACTTCGCCCGGCCTGACAGCGACATCTTTGGGGAGAATGTCTACCTCTTTCGAAAGGAGCAGGGGAAACTGCTTGCCAAGGCCTTTCCCATGGAGGTGGATCTGGTGATGCCTTTCCCGGATTCGGGAAACTACGCGGCCATCGGTTATGCGCAGTCATCCGGCCTTCCTTACGAGATGGGCGTTATTCGAAATCACTATGTGGGCCGTACATTTATTCAGCCCTCACAGAGCATGCGGGATTTCGGCGTCAAGGTGAAACTCAATCCCGTGAGGCAATTGCTCAAGGACAAACGAGTTTTGATCATTGAAGATTCAATCATCAGGGGAACCACGGCAAGAACGCGGGTCAGGACCCTGAAAAAGATAGGTGCCAGGGAGATTCACATGCTGGTGAGCTGCCCGCCACACCGCTTCCCCTGCTACTACGGCATCGATTTCTCCTCCAGGGGGGAACTCATAGCAGCTCAGAAAACGGTGGACGAGATCCGTGACTACGTCGGTTTGGACAGCCTCGGATATCTCGACATCGAAGATCTGGTGAAGGCTACGCGTATACCCCGTAAAGATCTCTGTCTGGCCTGTTTTGACGGTCATTATCCCGTTCCCGTCGATTCCGGGTTTACCAAGACCTGCCTTGAGGCGGATTAGTCGGACTGAAGGCGTGCTTTGTGCGCATGCCGGCGGTATGGTGAAACAAAGGCATGAAACCCAAACCAGACGAAATAGCTTGCCTTTACGAGATCAGCAAGGCCATTCACGTCTCCCTGGACCTGAAAAAATCGCTCTACAAGGTGCTTGATCTCCTTTCCGAACATCTGGGCATGAAGAGGGGATCCATCGCGCTGCTCAATCCCGAAACAGACGAAATCCATATCGAGGTGGCCCATGGAATTTCAAGTTCGGCCAAGTCACGGGGCAGGTACAAGTTGGGTGAAGGTGTCACCGGACAGGTCATCAAGACCGGTCGGCCCATGGCTGTTCCCAAGATTGATGACGAACCCCTGTTTCTCGACCGGACGGGGGCGAGAAGCAGGATCGACAAATCGAGAATTTCATTCATCTGCGTGCCCATAAAAGAGGAGCAACGGGTCGTAGGCGCTCTCAGTGTCGACAGGGGGGCGGAAGGCAAGGAGACACTTGGCGACAATGTGCGGCTCCTCGCCATCATCAGCAGCCTGATTGCCCAGAAGGTTTCTCTCCTTGAGAAGATCAACCGCGAAAAAGAAAGACTCAGGGAAGAGAACACGAGACTCAGAAAAGAACTGAACAAGAAATACAGCTTCACCAGCATCATCGGCAACAGCCGGAAAATGCAGGAGGTGTTCTACCTCATTACCCAGGTAGCCAAGAGCAATGCCAACGTGCTTCTCCTGGGAGAAAGCGGCACCGGAAAAGAACTGGTGGCCAACGCCATCCATTACAACAGCCTCCGCACAAGCAAACCCTTCATCAAGATCAACTGTGCAGCCCTTCCGGCCAACCTGGTGGAAGCGGAGCTCTTCGGGTATGAAAAGGGCGCGTTTACCGGGGCCCACATGCAGAAGGAAGGGAGATTCGAACTGGCCTCGGGCGGTACCGTTTTTTTGGATGAAATCGGCAGCCTGCCCCTTGAAGGCCAGGGCAAACTTCTGCGGGTTCTCCAGGAAAAGGAGATGGAGAGGCTTGGCGGAACGCGAATCATCAGGACCAACATCCGACTTATTGCGGCTGCCAACCATGATCTTCGATCGGCGGTGGAAGCGGGTACCTTCAGGGGGGACCTTTATTATCGCCTGAATGTCTATCCCATCTACATGCCTCCTCTGAGGGAGAGAGAGGCCGACATCCTCCTCCTGTCCGATTATTTCCTGGAGAAATACTCCAAGGAATACAATAAGGAAATCAGGAGAATATCCACTCCTGCCATCGATGCACTGGCCCAATACCACTGGCCTGGAAATGTCCGGGAACTGGAAAATTGCTTAGAGAGGGCCGTATTGCTGTGCGAGGACCAGGTCATTCACAGCTATCACCTTCCCCCCACCCTTCAAACCGCCCTTGATACCGGGACCCACCAGACCCAATCCCTCAAGGAGGCCTCGGAGCGTTTCGAACGGGAACTGCTGATCGATGCGCTAAAAACATCGCGCGGTAACGTGCGAAAGGCCGCAGGTGCACTCAAGACCACCGAGCGTATCTTTGGGTACAAAACAAAAAAATATGGTATTGATAGCAGGCTGTATCGATAGCGTAGAAAGAGAGGGGATCATCATGTTGGATTTCAGTCTGGACTTCAAGGGAAAGGCGGCCCTGGTTACCGGTGGGAGCCGTGGGCTTGGCGAGGCCATCGCAGGTGGGCTGGCGCAACTCGGTGCCCGGGTCCTGATCTGTGGTCGCAAACAGGAGAATCTGGACAAGGCTGTGGAGCGTTTCAGCAATCGGGGATGGAAAGTGGAGGCCAAAACGGCCCATGTGGGACATTGGGATCAGGTGGAGGACCTGGTGGGAACGGCGGAAAAAAAGTTCGGCCGGCTGGACATCATCGTGAACAATGTGGGGATGAATATCCTGACACCTTCCGTGGCCGATGCCGAGGAATCCCTGTGGGACAAAATCATCCAGACGAATCTTAAAGGCACTTTCCTGGTCTCCAAGGCCGGCGTGAGGTTGATGAAAGGGCGGGGTGGGGGCAAAATCATCAACATAAGCTCCATTGCCGCTAAAAAGGCCGCCCCCGGAATGGGGATCTATTCCATCGCGAAAGCGGGCGTTGAAATGCTGACCCGGGTCCTTGCAGTGGAACTGGCCGGAGATCACATCCAGGTGAACGGCGTGGCTCCGTGTATGGTGAAAACCCCCTTCAGCGGACCGTTCTGGGCAAACCAGGATCTACTCAAGGAGATCACTCGATTGATACCCGTGGGGAGGATCGCCGAGACAGGTGATGTGGTGGGCGCTGTCCTCTTCCTGGCATCGAATCTGTCAGATTTTATTACCGGTGAGGTGATAACGGTGGATGGAGGATCTATGGCCTAGGAGGCTGTCCGAGAATGCCCTTTTGTCCCAACTCTTCGTCATGCTCAAAAAATTATCCTCGGAATATTAACTATATGCCTGCGGTAATTTTTTTCGTATTCCTTGATTTGAAACAAAATTGCTATTCTCGGACAGCCTCCTAACGCGTGAAGAGCTGTCTGAAACAGGCTAGCCAGGGGTGCAGCGCAAGTCGAGGCATGAACTTTCTTCCAGCACTCCTGCTACTGGAAACACGTTTGGTATTATTTTTGCATGAAATAATCCTATCGAACAACTCTTGATAGGTGCTGGACAAGGTGCTATTTTGGGCTGCACGAAAACGAAAGGGAATAGTGGGTCTGCAAAAAGCTCGTCTCATTTCTATCATTTTTGTCCCGGGAGAGAACCATGAAATGCCCGAAGTGTGGTTACATCAGCTTTGATTACAATCAGGTCTGCCCGAAGTGCAATAAGGATATAGGAAAAGAGCAGGAAAAACTCAATCTGCCCGGGTTCAAACCTGACCCCCCCTATCTCCTTGAGGCCTTGACAGGGGCCGCCAGTGCCAGTCGTATCGGACTGGAGGCGGGTACCTACGTTGAATCCCCTGAAATGGAACCGGTATTGGGCGGTGGCATGGATGACACCGGTGTCATGGAAAAAGCGTCGGTGTTTGGAAAATATGATGTGCGATTTGAGATGGGGGATGAGGATCAGGCTCCGGAACGTGAGGTTGTGGAATCAACGGGTGAGGATTTCGTTGAGACCGACATATCCGCCGTTGATCTGAGCGAAATTGAAATGGAGATCGAGGGAGAAGACCAAGGTCCATTCACCTTAGACCTTGGAGACCTGCCGGACGAGATCGAGACAACCGGACCACCCCCGGCTCCAGCCGACCATATGGAACACGCTACAGTGGCCATTTCAGGGCTAACGCCGGCGAATGAGGAGATCGGGAGTGACGCGGAGCTTGAAAGCCCGGATGAAGCAATCTCCATTGATCTGGGTGAGGTGTCGGACGAGAGCCTGGAGGCCGCCATGTCACTCGAAAGGGAGGAAGTGGGACTGCCCCTGGACCTGGAAGAACTTTCCGAAAACGGGAAAGACCTGGATGAAATCAGATTCGAACCGGGGAACGGGTTTGAAGAAGGATCCTTTGACTTTTCCGAAATGGACCTGGATGAATCCGGAAAAGGATCCGAAGCAGCGGTGAGTCCTTTCAATGATTCGGAAATGCTGACCGTGGAACTTGATTCGGAAAAAAATGAGAAACCCGTTGACAACGAAGCCGACAGCCCGGAAGAAAAGGGTGCGGGCTAGGCGGTTTTATTTTTGGCGCAACCGCTCATTTTCTATGGCGAGCGCAAGCGGTCCGCTGATGGCATTCATAAACAGCAGATCATCCTTCCTGAAACCATAGGGGCCGGTCAGCGAATCCACATACAGCACCCCACAGGTCCTTTCATGGCTCACAAGGGGTACGCACAGGAGTGAGCCGATCTCCAGTGTGCTATTGTTTTCCGAGAAGTCTGCCGGTGCCTCGTAATTCGTGTTGGACATCCTTACCGCCTTCCCTTCCCCGATGACCCGATCGATCACCACGTCACTGAAACCAATCTTCGAGCCTTCAACGCCTGCCTTCGATCGACTGACCACATCGGTCTTCTCTTTCTTCCCCTCATCGAAGAGGATGACGGCCGCCCTGTCAATTCTTGGTAAGGTCTTGAGAAGAGCTTCGAGCGAGTTCCCCAGCATTTCCCGAAGGCCTGAGGTGGACCGGATAAGCGTAGAGAGGGCATGCACAGTCTCCAGGTCACCGGAGGACTTTTTTCGTCGTTCTTCCTCGGAGATTCCTTTGTCGGTTTCCACACCCGCGGGATGAGGGGGCGTGAAGTGTTTCTTTTTCAGTGACGGTTCCGATGCGCTTCCATCCAGGAGTATGACGGTGTTGCCGAGGGATATGGTGTCACCTGAATCGACCTCGAAACCCTCCCCGGGGGGAATCAATTCGTCATTGAGCCATGTACCGTTGGTGCTCTTGAGGTCCTCGAGAAAAAGCTTTTTCCCGATGAAGTAGAGTTTGATCTGTTTTCTCGAAATGGTGGAATCTCTTATTTGAAAATCATTTCTCGAAGAACGGCCGATGAATAGTGTGGCACCCTCGAGCTCAAAACTCCTGCCCTTCATGGGCCCAGCAATAATTTGCAGTCTCGGCATGTCTACCTCCTCCCCAAC
>CAYUCJ010000163.1:0-7455 GCA_964443285.1 uncultured Desulfobacteraceae bacterium
CTTCTGCCGTGTAGCAATGCCTCTCGATGGTCTCCTTTGCCTCGTCGGGCAATTCAGCCACCACTCTTGGAATGATCCCGCCTGCGCAGACCTTTGTCCGGGGCAGTTCCTCCTTTTCAAAGAGGATGACGCTGAATCCCGTCTGCGCCAGGCACCTCGCCGCAGTGGAGCCGCCGGGTCCACTGCCCACGACGGCCACGTCGTACGCTTGCTGGGCTTCATGGGATTTCATGGAAGCAAACATAATGGAGCGGGGAAAAAAAGTAAAGTACGCAACAATTTTATTTCCTTGCGTTTGGCCCCTCATCCGGGTTATTAACGACAAAACAACCGGTTTAGTCAAGAAAGCACCCGTTCTGGATATGCAGTTTTCTTCCACTGATAGCGATTTCTTTCATAAAGCGTTTGGTTCTTTTCGGAAAGTTCTGTAGTGATTCTCTGCAACGCACACTCTAGCTATTCTAAATCAAAACCAAAAAAACTTTTCTTCGTTTTCTCTTTTTGGCCTTGAAGTTGCTCTTGTTGAGATCACGATGCCCTGCATATCCCGGGCAATACCATTGGGATATACCACCATCGAGGAGAAAAAAATGAAGCCACAAAACGTCACGCCCTTCTTCATATTCCTTTTCTTTGCCCTTTGCTTTTCTCTGTTTTCCCTTCCGATCGCCCAGGGAGCCGCACAACCCAACCAAATGACATTCGGCGCGGACGTGGTGGAAGAGCGGATGGACTGCCTTATCACGTACATGAAGCAGGAGAACAAAGCGCAGATTCCGGATGATTTCAAGACGGCCTCGGGCCTGAAGACGTTGTTGGAACAGATCGGTAAGGGAGGTCTCATCATAGAAGCGGAGACGTCCGAACTGGGCCTGAACAAGGCTGCGAAGGAAACCCTGAACAGGCTCCTTGATCAAGTGACAGGGGGCAGTCCTTACAGGCCAATCCTTTTCTCCATGCTAGAAAACATCGATGACCTGCCGGAGGGGTTCTGCGGTCCCGAAGCCTATGATCCCAACAGGGATTTGCTGCTGACCGGACGAGATCTCAGCGACGATAGGGAACACTATAAGGACCCACCACGGACCGGCAATTTCATTTATTATGGGAAGCTGTACACTCTGCCGGACGACGCTGAAGTTGCCTCCAATGGAACCCTTTTCATGTCGCATGATCCGTTTCAATTCACAGAGTCCAAGTCCGAAAATTTTCTGTCCGGACTCAGTTATCCTCCCTTCATTGCACCGCTTTGGAGAATGGCTTACGGGGAGAGTCCATTTTTCGAACCGAACGGTGAAGGAACCTTTCCACCGATCCAAGACGTATTTGCCCCTCCAAGGGTAGCCGGTACCAACGTTTTTTTCAGATATGCCTATAATACCGGTAGGGATGCGCCCACGGCCCCATTTTCCTCAACCCTCTACACAAATCCTGACAGTCAGGAAAGTGATTGGATCCTTTTCAGCTATGGTGATGTGCGACTGCCGTGCGGCGCAGACCAGGGCTTTGTCGGCCTGGTGCCGGGGGACGGAAGTGAAACCCATCCCGGACCGGGTGAGCCGCATGACTGGGCTCTTCTTGATTTGTCAGAGCAATCAGGTGAGAGAATCTTTGGCAATGTCTCGGACTATTTATGGATCTTTGAGATGTTTGGAGGTTCGTATGATCCCTCTTATACCTTGGACGACTCCGTACGGAGCGATGTTCCAGGGGAATGCGTCCATAGTTTTGACCTGGCCGATCATTTCCTGATCTTCCGACCCGACGGGGACAACAAGTACACGGTGACCGCCGGGACGCGAAAGATGGTAGTGGATTTCCTCGGGTTAGATGGACAGAAATCGAGCCTTGATATGGCTATTATCAACCTCAGGGACAACGATCTCCTGGCCGGGGTGGACAACAATGCATTTTGGCCAGGTGTCTACTTCTGGGACACCCCTGATCCCAATGCCCAATTTCCCGGAATAGAGAACTGGCCCATTCTGTGGGGAGATAAAGACAACAGCCATTACTATTACCGGTACGGCCTCCAGACGGTGGGGCAGAACTCTAAGTGGGGTAATCCCCAACTTTTTTCCGACTCAGATGCCAACCCCCTTGATACCCCGAACAAGATCAACGGCAGCGGGCTTCTGGCCTACGCGGTCCAGGTGGAAGAAGACCGGGTGAACAAGAAGATCATCGAAATGGCCCGGGACGCGGACAAGCTGAAGCTCCGTGTGGAAAACATCAAGAACACCCTCCAGTGCGGTGACATACGTGCACGGGACGCCCTATTCACCCAGCAGGCCGACGCCATGTCGGGGAGGGTCACCAGGGACCGGAACGGGAACTGGGTCAGGGCCCAGCAGTACCTCCTCAGGCCGGACAACAAAACGGTCCAGGTACTCAACGTGGCACTGCGCGGACAGGACGCCGGGAACCTGGCAGGTCTTTCCACCATGGATTTTACGACCTCGTTCACTGCGGACTACGCGGGAGATTTGAGGGATCTCCCATGGTACAAATGGCTCGCCACCAGCTCCTCGGAGGACGGGACAAGGGGAGTCTGGACGGCAGACTGGGCCCCGAGAATAGACAATATGTACGTCAAATTTACGAACCCTGCAGGCGAGTACCTGAAGGAAGCAAGATCTTTTGAAACAGTAGAAAATCCATGGTTCCAACCCATCAGCAGCGAAAACCTGAGCCTTTATTCCCTCCCCGGAGGAATGCAACAATACGCCTACAGCAAGAATGCGACACTACCCGGCAGCTACAGCGTAGCCGCGCATTCCAGCGGCTTTGCCTACGAATTCGGCGATTCCGAAATCGATGTGGCGTTTTACAAGGCTGACGATTATGGTGACAATCCCGCCATAGCCGTGGAAAACTCAACTGGAAAGAAGGAGGTTCCCACGGACATATGGGATGCGTTGCGGGTAAACGAGGTGTGGGATTACGGAGCACCCCAGATCGGGAATAACAACCTGGAAATCGCCGTCGACCAGGGTGGACAGTTCTTTGAAAAACCCATCGATGTGGTCTATATTCCCATGTCGCGGATGCTTTGGAAAAACAGGGAAGAACCTCAGGAAGCTGTGAATTAACCTCTTTTTGAATTGGCGTTTTTGAGCTTCACACATACGGGCACCGCCCTTACGGGCCGCGCCCGTATTCTTGTCCCTCATGCTTGATTTTTCGTGCATCGCGTGATAAGCGTTCGCAGCATCGTAAACCCTTCTGCCTGAATGAACCCCTGCGGAGAACGACATGAAATTTACTCACCTGTTAGAAAGGAAGAGTGTATTTGTAGCGCTTGCCTTGTTTTCCTGCTCAATTCTGATGGCTGCACCCACTCCCGCGGCACAAAAATCCACTCAGGAAGTGCTGAAGGAAGAACTCCCCCCGGGAGAAGCATCACCCGCTGAAAACGCCTGGGACCATTTCCTGTTCATTGCCAACAGCGATGCATTTTTCACTCTTTCGCACCTGAACAACGCGGGGACCATCGGCGGAGGCAGCGTCGACGCCCTCCTTGCTCCTACCTATAAGTTCAACGACCGGACGTTCTTTATCCTCATGTACGACGGCCATTATTTCAAGAAGCGCGACTTTTATTCTGATGAAATCGGACCCAGGGAGCGGTCGGAATTCCAGGCGCACACGTTACAGCCCATGCTCAGGATGGACTTCGGCCCCAGAGCCCACAATTCCCTCACCCCGTCGGTTTTCATGACCTACACCTTCAACAAGGATATCGATGCCGGTGATTGGAATGACGGCCTCTACAACTATCGGGACTTCGGGGGCGCAATGGAGTTCGATATGCGGGAGGTCTTTGTGAAGGAAGGCGCCATAAACCTCACGGCCCAGTACTATAAGAGAAGGTATCCCAATTACGCCTCTCTCCTTTCGCTCACCGGCCTTGACCTCAAGAGCGGCCTCAACACGGAAAAAAACGAAAAGGACTATCACGGCGTCCTGGTCAAGGGTGGATACAGCATGGCAAAACCCTCAGGTTTTTCCTTTGAGACGCAATATGCACTCCTTCAGAAGGATCTTGATGACAAGAAAGTGGTGGGAACCGACGGCGTCCTCAAATCCGAGAAACAAATGGACTACCTCCACACTCTGGATCTCAACCTGTGGCACACCCTGGACGTGGGAGGCGACCTGAAACTGGGCGTAGACCTGAGGGGCGGTCTGAACCGTAGCAATCAGAACTACTATGACGGCATGGAGACCATCATCCTGTCGGACGATCAATTCACGCCGGACTACTATAACTATACCATGTATCGAATATCTCCCAATATTTCCTTCACGTTTCCCCTGTTTCCCCTGACCGCCAGCGCGACCTATGCGTTCCAGAAAATCCGGTTTACGGACCGGAAGGCCACGTTTGCAGATGGGTCCTACAAACCCGAGTTGGAAAGAGATATCGAGCAGAGCTTCAACTTCCGCCTGAGTTACGAGCTTTCAACCCACTGGAGCCTGATAGGCGTTTGGGAGCACATCAAGGCTCGGTCCAACTATGACGATGAGAGGCTCTACCGGTACGACTACATCATCGACAACTACAGCATCGGTGTTGCGTTTCAATATTGACGGCACAGAAAAAAACCCAATCTCTGCGTTGCCCTTCATCTCCAGTCACTGCGACGTACCTGTATGTACACCTCATTCCTGAAGATTCGCTCGTCTTGATCTTGGCACATTTTACTGTGCCATCTGATTTGATCCGTTTTTCGATGGGCGGCCTTACGGCCGCCTATCGCTACTCCCTCAGCTTGTCCTCCAGCATTTTGATATACTTCCGGTTGCCCAACTGCCTGGCAATCCGGAGGCCTTCTTCATAGCTTTTTCTCGCTTTTTCAGTATAGCTCAAATAGCGGTCGCAGATGAAACCCATGTTGTTCAGGGCAATAACCTCCCCGAGTTGGTTCCCGGTCTCGTGATCCCAAGCCAGTAGATCCCCATAGGCCTCGATCGCCTCATTGAATTTCAGCTCTTTCAGAAAGGTCAGGGCGATGTTGTTCAGGGATTTTGACACTTCCGTCTTCCAGTACATCTCCCGGTAGATGTGAAAGGCCTTGACGAGCAGCTCCCTCGCCTTCTCATATTCACCCCTGGAAGTGTAAATAATGGCTATTTCGTTGAGGTTGTTGGCTACGCCGGGTCTGAATCCCGCCCTTTCAGACAAGGCCATGGAATCGTTGAATTTGGAGAGGGCCTCATCTGATCGTCCTTCGGCCTGCATGGCCTGCCCCCTTTTGTACAGTGTTTCGGCCCGCCTGAGCTGATAAGACCGGGGCGAACACGAAGGCAGCATCAAGAGAGCGAGAACAAGAAGGCTTATGAGGGGTCTGAAGTTGGCCTTTCCAGTCCCGCAGATCACCAGGTTTCCGTACCATCTCAAGGTCATGATCACCCTATTCCTCCAGATGCTGATCCACATACCTGGCCAGGATTTCCGCCGTGGCCCGGGGGGGGCGAACCGTCATGCAGTTGTCGATAATGGAGTGGGCTATTTCGTGGGCAAGCATGCCGGCGTGGAGATCCCTGGCGTTCACATAGATGGTATGGTTCCGATACCTGTACCAGGCGCGAATCCGGCACGGGCGCTGATAGATCCGGGTAAAGGCCGCTCCCAACTGTTTGCTGTCATGATAGACATTGATGAGGACCTTTTTCATCCGCTTTTTCATGTCCAGAATTTCCTGGACCCTTTGGTATATGGCATCTACTTTTTCCGCAGTTGTGTCGGTCAGCCCCTTCCCAACCTTCGAGGAAGAGAGAAAACCGAAAAAGCCGCCTTGTCCTGCAGAATATTTCAGTTTGGCGTTGAAAAGCCTGAAGTCGCTTGTGGACAAAAAGCGGATCGTGGCGTGTTTCGTCTCAATGACCTGCCAGTTTTGTTCGGTGGCGTCTTCAGCCCCGGAAAATCCGGAGAAAAGGAGAAAGCAGCAGATGACCTGTAGGAGGGTCCATGTGGGCCGAAGCAAATCAGAATGATCGAATTTTCCTATTTTCAAAACAAGAAGTGTTTTTGGCTTTTCGACTTTGTTTCGAATTTGGGTCATTGGGATTTGTTTCGGGTTTCGAATTTTCTTTATCTCATATCCCACATCGCGACCTTCGGTCGCCCACCCCTTAAATCTTGAACTTATCCTTGATTAACCTCTCGACCTGCTTCAACTTTTCGATCGTCTCTTCGGGGGCATTCCCGTCGACCGCCGCCTCTCTGGCCCGGACGATTCCCCCACAGATTTCCACAATTTTTCCTTGCAAGTTCTCTACCATCCGGTTCAGGCATCCTGCCATCTCCACCATCTGGTCTTCCTTCCTGAGAACGATCTTCTTGGTCAGGTTCCCCTCTCCGATCTCCGAGAGCTCTTTTTCAAAACGGAACATGGGGCCGGCTATCTTGTGTGAAACGATCAGGGTGACAAAGATGGTCGCCAGGGTGATGAGACCGAGGGCGATGAGGTTGGTATAGATCACCGCGGGAAGAATGGCGAATCCCGTGCTCTTGATGACGAGGCGGGAATGGTTGAATGCGGAGGTCAGGGAGTTCTGAGACAGCAAGAAGAGCAGTCCTGTGGAAACAACGACCCCACCCAGAATGAGGAAACAGAATTTAAGGACGAACCTTAACTGGAAATCCTTTTTGACAAAAACCTGCTTTCTCTTGCGGACGCCGGTGTCATATGACATGGCTCTCTCCTTTTGAGACCTTTCAAAGCAAACGCTCGTCTATTTTTATTTCCGTTTTCTTTTTGAGCTGGTTGATCCAGGCTTCGAGCGCCTTCGACTTCTTCTCTTCTTTCAGCTTTCCGGCAATGTCTTCTCTCATCACTCCGAGTGTCGGAAGGCTCCCATCAGATGTCTTCATGGCCTCATAGCGGGCCTGGATTTCTTCTTCGGTCACAAACGTTTTCCCGGCGATTTCCCTGCCCTTTTTTTCCAGCAAATCCCTGATAAGCGTCGATTCCCAGTATCTTTCGATTGCACGCCTGAATTCCTCCCGGGTATCCAGTTTCAACCTCCTGGCCTCCTGTATGAGGATTTCCTTCTTGATGAGTTCATTCAAGAATGTCTGTTTGGCTTCGCGGGTCAACTTGAAATCCTTGTCCATCTCAATTTCCGATGTGAGCTGGCTCTTGAATTCGTCAACGGTGAGATCGTAGTCGCTGATGCGTGCCAGAACTTCCGGTTGTTCCTCCTTTCCCCGGGAACAGCCCGAAGCAGCAACAACAAGAAGAAACAGCATAAAGCACAGCCGGATCTTTTTCATGATTGATTCCTCGTGTCTATTTTCCCCACTCTTCCAGTCCGTCCCGGTTTACCTCGTAGGCCCGGGCCGGTCTGACCTTGCGGTAGACTTCGAGCGGACTCCTGATTTCGTCATCGACTTTGAGCAGATCATTTTCAACGGAAATCCCGAAGAGGCTTTCGTTTTCCTCCAAG
>CAYUCJ010000164.1:0-7389 GCA_964443285.1 uncultured Desulfobacteraceae bacterium
TTTCCTGTCTGGATGCAGAGGAGGACATCGTGGGCTTCGGCGTCCGCCTGGTCGAGGTAGTGGCAATCGTTTGTCGCCACCAGGGGGATGGAAAGGTCCCTTGAAAGCTCTCTGAGAACCTCATTGACCTTGATTTGCTGCGGCAGGTTGTTGGCCTGCACCTCCAGGTAAAAACGCTCATTGTCGAAGAGGGCGGCCATCTCCTCGGCCCTTTTCCTGGCCAACTCCACCCGGCCGGCGTTGAGCAGAAAGGGGACCACTCCCTTGATACAGGCGGAGAGGGCGATCAAACCCTCATTGTATTCCCTGAGGAGATCCATGTCCACCCTGGGATGGTAATAAAAACCCTCCAGGTGGCCCCTGGTGACCAGTTCGCTCAGGTTCCTGTAGCCTTTTTCGTTCATGGCCAGAAGTACCAGGTGAAAGGCGTTGGGGGATCCGTCGGTGGATGGAGATTTGTCCCTGCGATCTCCGGGTGCCACGTATAATTCCGATCCGATGATGGGCTTTATGCCCGCCTTCATCGCCTGATCAAAAAACTGAACCGCCCCAAACATATTGCCGTGGTCGGTAACGGCCACGCTATCCATGCCCAGACGAAGGGCCTTCTGAAACATGTCCTTTGGTCGGATGGCCCCGTCCAGGAGGCTGAATTCCGTGTGGACATGAAGGTGAACGAACGGGCGGTCCTGGGTCACTGTGTCTTCTCCGTTTCTCTACGAACGTATCTTGCATTCGATGTTGTAAGGCGAAATGAAAGTATGATACGTTATCGGTCTCTGATCATCAAGATGATTCAATTTTTTTCTCATCTTTCCCAGGCGGTTCGATCCCAGAGTAAAGCCAATGACTGAAAAAAGATTAGAAGCACTCAGGAACAGACTGGAGAAATTGAGGGCCGAAAAGCGGACGTTTCGGGAAAAGATCGCCCTTCTGAAAAAAGAGCAGACCCGCCTGAACCACAACCTGAGAGATGTCCGGCGTCTTCTGGAGGCCTTGCCGGGTGCGGTTCTACTGATCCAGGAAGAAAAGATAGCCTTCGCGAATGAAGCGGCCGCCAAGATGCTGGGCTATGAAGAAGAAGCGTTGCTGAATCAAACCTGCTCTGCCTTTGTTCATCCGGAATGGCGCGCAGAGATCACCGAGCGGCACAAGCGCCGCCTTTCGGGAAAGCCGGTGGCCAATTGCTACGAGGCCTGTTTGGTGAGCAGGAGCGGTGAAAGGCTGTGGTGCGAAGTGCGGGTGGAAAAGATCATCCTGCGCGGTCGCAGGACCTTCCTGGTCAATCTAGTGGATTTGAACACAAGAAAAGCCCTGGAAAGACAGACGGCCAGGATCCAGAAATTTGAAGCGCTGGCACGGATTTCGCGGGGAATCCATCACGAGATGACGGGATGGCTGAATCGCATGGAAAAGGAGGCCTTCCTCCCCGGAAACGAGGGGGACTCAGCCGGGAGAAAGTCAGGTGGGAAGAGACAGGCCTTTCAGGAGGTCCTGGAGATCGGGAGGGCGTTTTCCGGGGATCTGGCATGTCTTGGGGGGTTGGATAAAGCCTCCCCGGCAGAGACTTCTTATGATCTGAGAAAAGTAGTGAAGGAAGTCGTAAACCATGCCAGAACAAAATGGTGCGACGGGCCTGAGCCCAAAGGGAATCCCATTCGAATAAAAAGCTATCTGAGAACGCTGGCACCTCTGTGGGGAAGCCCGGAAGAAGTTCGCGAGGTGCTCATCGGTATGGTGGAAAATGCGGTGGAAGCCATGTCCGGCGGGGGAACGATCTACATCACCACCGAAAAAAGCGAGGGCTTTGGATGCGTGTACATCCAGGACAACGGCCACGGGGTTCCCCCCGAACTCCAGGAGGTGGTCTATGATCCATTCTTCACGACCAGGGGCGGAAAGAAAAAGGGTCTCGGACTGAGTCGGGCATTCGCCGTTGTCTACGGAAGCGGGGGAGATATTTCCCTGAGGAGCGAGAAAGGGGAAGGCGCGGCCTTTACCGTTCGGCTGCCCCTGCAGCCGGAAGGGAAATCCCGAATGGAGAAAGCGGCGAGGAAACGTATCTCAGATGCCCGTCTCTTCGTTGTTTCGGAACAGGATGTGCTGAGGGATCTCCTGTACCGGTTTTTCAGCGATCAGGGCAGCCAGGTCAGCACGGCAGTGACCGGAGGAGACGCTTTTAAGTCTCTTTCCAGAAACACCTACGATCTGGTCATGGTGGATATGGAGGCCGTGGATGGGGAGATGAGAAGGATCCTCCGCAAGGTAAAAAAGGACCATCCCGACCTGATTGTCGTGGTGATGAATGCCGATGGTGAAGCGGTTTCGGGCAGGAGTTCGGATCTCAAATGGGCCGACCTAGTGATAGGCAAGCCCCTAGAACTGAGAAGGGTCCGGGCGCTGGTCAAGGAACTCCTGACGGGCAGGGGTTTGGAAAGGTGAATCTTCCGGAAAACCAGGAGGGCACCCCTTTAGCCGAAAGGGTGAGACCTGAGCGGCTTGAAGACATGGTCGGCCAACCCCACCTGTTGGGTCAGGATTCCGCCTTCAGAAAGGGACTGGAATCCGGCCGGGTCTTTTCAGTGATTTTCTGGGGGCCGCCGGGATCCGGAAAGACGACGCTCGCCAGAATGATCCAGAGATACTCCCGCTTGCCTTTCAAAACGTTCTCCGCGGTAACCTCCGGCGTGAAAGACCTGCGCGAAGTCCTCAAAGAAGCGGAAGTGGAGAGGTCTCTGAGTGGCCGTCCCACAATCCTCTTTGTCGATGAGATACACCGGTTTCACAAGGGGCAACAGGATGCCTTTCTGCCCCACGTGGAAGGCGGTCTGATTGTCCTGGTGGGCGCGACTACCCAGAACCCCTCGTTTGAAATCATACCCCCCCTCCTGTCCCGGACCCGGATCATGGTCCTCGAACCGTTGGAAAAGGAGGGACTGGAAACCATCCTGATCCGGGCGCTGAAAGACAGGGATAGGGGGCTCGGAAAATGGGACCTGGAGGTGACACCGGAGGCCCTGAACCACCTCATCAATATTTCCGACGGTGATGCACGGATCGCCCTGAACAACCTGGAGATGGCCGCCCACTGCGCATTGGAGACAGACCCCGGACGCCGGATCATCGATCTTCGCTTGGTGGAGCGTGCCTTGGACAGAAAGGCCCTTCCATACGACAAGGATGGCGAAGAACACTACAACCTCATTTCGGCCCTTCACAAGAGCATGCGGGGCGGTGACGCACAGGCTGCGGTCTACTGGCTCTACAGGATGCTCATGGCCGGGGAAGACGGCCTCTTTGTGGCCAGGCGGATGATCCGGTTTGCCTCCGAAGACGTGGGGCTGGCCGATCCTCAGGCCCTCCAGGTGGCCCTTTCTGCCTTCGAGGCCTGGCGGAAAGTGGGGCCGCCTGAAGCCGAGCTTGCCCTTGCGGAGGCTGCCGTCTACCTGGCAGCGGCTCCCAAGAGCAATGCCCTCTATCTGGCGGAAAAGGCGGCCAAGGCGGAGGTTGGGCGAACAGGGGCGGAGCCGGTGCCCATGCACATCCGCAATGCTCCGACCCGGCTCATGAGAGAGCAGGGATATGGAAGGGGATATCGCTATCCCCACAACTACCCCGGGGCGTGGGTGGAACAGACGTATCTCCCGGATCGCTGCAGGAGCCGCATATTCTACCGGCCAACCGACCGGGGATTTGAGAGGGAGATCAGAAAGCGTCTCCTGCGTCGCGGAAAAGAGTAGCGGGAGGGCTATTCGTAAACCTTTTCTTCAAGGTCTTCCGACCCCTCCGCGTCAGCCTCAAAATCCCGGGTGAGGCCGTTCCCCTTCCTGTCCTGGTATTCCCGGTACCACTCGTTGGCGATGATCATGGACATGACTTCATTCGTCCCTGTCCAGATGGATGCCAGACGCAGGTCCCTGGCGATCCGTTCAATGGGAAAGATGTTTGTGTACCCGATGCCCCCCATCACCTGCATGGCGTGATGGACCGCCTTCTGGCACGATTCCGTGACAAACCACTTGGTTTCCGAGACCATCCGCCGGATGCGGTTGGGGTCGGCACACCGGTCCACGGCCTGGGAGGTGGCGTAAACCATGGCCCTCGAAGCGTCCAGCAGGGTGGCCGCTTCGGCCACCTGGAAGCTCACCCCCTGGAATTCGTTGATGGGTTTCCCGAAGGCTTTGCGCCTGGTGGAATACCCGGTGGCAATGTCCAGGGCCGGCCGCGCCGCGCCGATGGTCATGGCGGCGGTTCCCAGCCGTTCGGGGATCATCATGGTATTGAAGACCCCATAGGCCCCGTTCGGTTTGCCTACCACATTTTCCTTCGGCACCTTGACATCCCTGAAGATGATTCGGCCCGCGCCGCCGCCTCGACATCCCATCAAGCCGTAGAGGTATTTGGTTTCCACCCCCGGCCCCCGATCCACAATGAAACAGGTGAGACCCTTGTGGGACGGACCCTGCGGATCGGTCCGGGCATAAACGAGGAAGTAGTCGGCCCCTTCGGCTCCCACGATAAAACGCTTTTGGCCGTTCAGGAGAAAAAAATCTCCCTTGTCTTCGGCCTTGGTGGTGGTGCCGAAGAAGTCGGAACCGCCTCGGGGTTCCGTGAGGCATTCGGCTGCAAAGAGCTCACCCCTGAGAAGGGGTTTCACGTATCGTTCCTTCTGTCCGTCCGTGCCGTGAAGAACGATGGCATCGCACACCAGTTCCGCCCCCACGCCGAACGTACAGGCGAAGATATAGCCGAGGGTGCCGATTTCCTCCATCACCATGCAGGTGGTGGTCCAGTCCATGTCCCGCCCGCCCCACTTTTCAGGATAGCGGCACCCCATGAGGTGTCGCTTTGCAGCCTCTTTTAGAAATTCCTTCGGAAAGCGGATCTTGTCCTGGTCCATGTCCAGGATCATCCGGCGGGGCACCCACCGGACCAGGTCCCTGGCCTCGCGCCTTATTTTGCGCTGTTCATCCGTCAACATGAAGTCAAACATGGCGATCTCCTTTTCCGCGAAAGTTCCGTTTCAACCTTTTCTTATGGGGCTAATAGTGAAAAATGCCAAGAAAAAAATGAAACCGCATTGACATTCCCTTCGGCCCTTTGATAATTGTCTATACTTAATTCTATATCAATATCGACTTGGGAAAAGGGACCTCTCACGGGGTTCACGAACGAACTTTCAACCATTCCATCAGAAACGAAAGGAACAAAAGTGGGTTTTATTCGCGGTTCAGCAACTTTTTCCCGTTATAGGGTGACGGGTGGCCTGCCTGATGACTACGCGGAGGCCTTCCCAAAGGGAATTCTCCGTTATGCCTTCAGAAATCTCGACGGTCTCCCAGGTGAAGAGAGGTCGACGGGATGGGTCAACATCCTGGATATGTTCGACAGTACGTTCCTGGCCATGGAGTATTTCAAGGATCCTTACCTGGCCCTTTCCTGGCGGGTGGACGTCAAGAAAATTCCGGCCAGGGCTCTGCGCCAGTACTGCCTGGAGGCGGAATCCGAGGTGATGCGGCGGGAGGAACTGGAGTATCTTCCGAAATCGAGGCGAGATGACATCAAAGAAAGCGTTCGTCTCAAGCTTTTGAATCGGGCCATTCCCCAGTCCAATGTCTACGATGTCATCTGGAATCTTCAAACGGGAGACCTTCTCTTCGGGGGAACCAGCAACAAGCTCTGTGATGAATTCGTCGAAATTTTTCGGAATACTTTTGATCGCCTTCCGATCCCCGTGTACCCCTATGCACAGGCACGGCACCTTTTTGAAATGGCGAAGCAGGACCCTGCGGTGGTGAGTGACATAAAGCCCCTGGTCTTCGTTGAGGAGGCACCAGCATGAGCGTCATGGATGAAGTGCGTGAACACGAGTCCCTGGGCAGGGATTTCCTGATATGGCTCTGGTTCAACAGTGAGACCCTAGGTGGGGGGTACGATCTGGGCAATGGTGATGAAGTGGAACTCTGGTTCGAGGGAAAGATCACCCTTCGCTCCGAAGGTGATGGCTTCACGGAGACGGTCATCTGCACGGGTGAAAATGCCAGGATAAGGGAGGCGCGGTTTGCCCTGAAAGAGGAAAAGAAGGTAACGAGGGCCAAGGTGCACCTGAGAGCCGGCGATGACGATTGGTCGTTTGAACTGGACTCCACGTGGATGAATTTCCACGCGCTCAAGACGCCGCGGGTCTTAAAGGACCAAGAAGACGATCCTGATGCCCTCTTTTACGAAAGGATGTCATTGCTTGAAAAACCCGTTACCATCATGGACCGGCTCTTTTCATTCTATCTGGAGGCGCGCATGTCGCCGGCGTGGGAGACGGAAGACCTGCCCGCCATGGTAAACTGGATTCGGGAAGGCATATCATCCTGAAACTGAAAATTGACTCCCTATTTGAACGGAATCCAGCATGAGAACCTGAAAGAAATTTTCAGGTACGGTCCTATTCGTTGTTCTTAGATTGCCGCCTGCGGCATAACTTGAATCAGTGCGTAATCGGCGATTCTTAATCATTCCATAATTTCCATTTTCGAAAAGGACCAAAGATATGAAATTCTGCGGAACACACAGAAAATGGGCTCCTGTCCTTCTGTTCTTTGTAGGACTCTTTTCCTGGTCAATTGGTCACGGCGCCGAACCTGGAACGGGTGTCTTTCCTTCCCTCGTGTCGTCCTTACGGAGCGCCTCTCCTCCGGACTTCTGTGGCGAAGCGGTTCCCATGAAAAACCGGGACGTCCGGGAGCGGTTCGAAAAGGAGCTTCTGCTGACGCTCTGGGACCGGCCTCAGGTCGTTCTCTGGTTAAAACGGTCTCGTCGGTATCTGCCCGTTATTGAAAAAGCTCTGAGAGAAAACGACCTGCCCGAGGATCTGAAGTTTATTGCCATTGCGGAGAGTGCTCTTCGCCCGCATGCAGGCTCAAGAAAAGGGGCTGTTGGTTTTTGGCAGTTTGTGACCGGGACGGGACGAAAATACGGACTTGTGATCAATGACCGTATAGATGAGCGCAGGAATATCCGGGCCTCAACAGAGGCGGTGATCCGCTATTTCAAAGAACTCCACCGGGAATTGGGGTCATGGACCCTGGTCGCCGCCGCCTTCAACATGGGGGAAGAGGGGCTCCTGGCGGAAATCCTGGAACAGGCTACCCGTGATTTTTACCGGCTTTACCTTCCCCTGGAGACACAGCGGTTCATCTTCCGCCTGGTTACCATAAAACTGATATTTGAAAACCCTGAGAAGTACGGTTTCAGCCTCCAAGAAAAGGACTATTACCCCAGTCTCTCCTTCGATCAGGTAGAAATCACCTGTTTTCAGGAGACACCGATTCGAATTGTGGCCCAGGCGGCAGGAACCCATTTCAAGGTGATCAAGGACCTGAATCCGGAAATCCG
>CAYUCJ010000165.1:0-7316 GCA_964443285.1 uncultured Desulfobacteraceae bacterium
TGATCGATACTTTTCCAAAATGAAAGAGAAAAATGACGAAACAGCCGTATGTGGATTATGCCTTTATACCTGTCATTATGGAAGGCAGTAACAATCACGATGCAACACTCGTTCCAACCTGCAAATTAAGCGGACCCAAAAGTCCGGGCCGCGCATACATTATATGACATAAAAATGGAATAAAAACGGTTAGATAGCGCACACTAACGAAAACGTACAATTTTATACGGAGCGTTCATTTCAATGAGACAAATTAGATCACCCAAGGTTTAGGTGAAAAGAATGGCTGAAAAACCGACATATGAAGAATTGGAGCAGAGGATTCACGAAATCACCGAACAGAAGCAAACCGAAAGGAACCTGCGGGAGATCGAAAAAAAATACCGGACCATCCTCGAAAGTATTGAAGAGGCGTATTTTGAGGTTGACATTCAAGGTAACTATACATTTTTCAACAATTCATTGGCTGTAATCCTTGGATATACCCAGGAGGAACTGAAAAGAATGAATTACCGTGATTATATGCCTCCAGAAACCGCCAAGGAAATCTATAAACTTTTTAATGAAATCTACAGGACAGGAAAGCCAATAAGAAAATACGGCTATGAAGTCATTAGAAAGGATGGGACTCAAGGATTTCATGAGTTGTTTGCTTCCCTGATGCGGGACGTAAATGGCAAACCTATCGGATTTCGGGGCATCGCACATGACATCACCGAGCGAAAGCTGGCAGAGGTAGAACGGGAAAAGCTGATCAAAAAACTTCAGAAATCACTTGAGAAAATTAAAACCTTAAGTGGGATGCTCCCTATTTGCGCTAATTGCAAGAAGATTCGTGATGATAAAGGCTATTGGAGTCAAATTGAAAGTTATATCCGAGATCATTCTGAAGCTGAGTTTAGTCATGGTATCTGCCCGGAATGTGCAAAGAAACTGTATCCCGAACTAGATATTTAGAAATAGCAGCAGAGATTATATGATTTCCCCATAACTGCGGACAACAATGTTCCACTAGCACCCGCTGTTGAAAAATTTACCGGTTTTCTATGGAAGCAAATGAAACTCTTTGCAGCAGGTTGCGGGGGTCTCTGGTCGGAAGTGCACCGTAGCTTCCGGCGCAGGTGATCCCTGCAGTTAACTGCAGAGCATTCCGGTTAAGCTGAATATGTTATTTATCATCTTAATTAATGAGTTGTAAGAACAAATGTAGAGCGGTAATTAGAAAACCCTATCTCCGCCAGGCATTCGACAACACCTGCGAGACGCCATATTTCCACCTGAAATTCTTCAAGAAAGGCACTCTCCAGATCACTTTTAAAAGACCACAACGTGCTGGACGAGCAAACATGAGGGGGGCCACAGGGACAGGTGTGATTTAGGCTATGATGATCAGGGTAAGAAAAATTTTTGGGACTGACCCCAACATATAGCGTTTTTCGTTTGACAAACCACAATCTATCTGATATAAAACTCTACAAACAATAAAATCGGGTTGTTGCAGCGGCCAGATGCGTTCCAGTCAAACAGGAAGAGCTAGAGAAGAGGACAGCCGTTGTCGAGACCATCAAGAAAAAGAAATAGGCAGGTCTCGATGACTTTAACCGTTAACCTCTAGCCGCCCTGCCTGCCACCCGCGGGCAGGGCATATTATTTTCCACCAGACCTCTTATATCAAAATCCAGTCACAGAAACCAACCAAATTTCAATTTTCCTCCCGTGGCATGTAAGAAAAGTACACTCACCATAACCTCCGACACCAGCAGGAATAGGTATTGGTAGTTACACGCCAGTTCACTCATGATCTCTTTCGTAATTTGGATGGTCTTATGCTATAAAAGTGATGGTCGCATGAAAGAGTCCTGAATACTCTGTTCTACTCAGTTGCAAATCAGGTTTGGTTTCACAGCATAATGAGGTCTCCACATGGCAGGCACTTTTGACATTTTCGGGCTCGGACAATGTTCCCTTGACTGTATAGGAAGGATCGACGCCTATCCTCCTCCTGATGTGAAATGCGAATGTTCGGAGACCGTTATCCAGGGAGGCGGCCCGGTCGCCACGGCCCTGGTCGCCCTTTCACAGTGGGGAATTTCCTGTGCTTTCACAGGCGTGATCGGGGATGACCTGTTCGGGAGTATGATAGATAATTCAGCCTGGATATCCCCACGGATCAACTCCACAGTCCTAAAGAAACCAGAGGAGCAAGACTCAATGGCTCCCAGGTTCATTCCATACCACTGCCCGGGTATGTCATTGCAGCAGAAATTATATTTGGGATGGATGATCAGAAACTTGTGATGCGCCACGAAGCCGGCTCCGGCGCAAAGCCCTATGTTGACGGTGCCATGCTGGCTATCCGTAAAGTGAGCATGCTGAGAGGCCTTAAACGAGGTCTGGATACCATCATGGATATCTGATTAGATTGCATTTGAAAGGGGGGGGAGGCAGTTCAGAAAATACTGTGCCGGTCGTACTATAAAATCATCATGTTATGCTCAGCATGCACACAACGTTACGTGGTCAGGAGATTGAGGCCATTGAGGCAAGTCTTTCTTCGAGATAGCTGAACCGGTGCATGACATAATAGTCTCGAATATCTTTTTCCAGAATAGACCCGAGTTTGACCCTGAAATCTGTGTTTTTTAGACGGCCGAGTTTTTTCTGAAATTCATTTGATTCCCTGCCGGCCTTGAAGGGCAGGTCAATGCCCCTCCGAAGCAAAAACTCGATATCAAAACAGTCCCTGATCTCCCCACGATCAAGAAACGCCTGAATTTTGTTTTTCATAGTCTGATCCAGAGTGTGGGCCTTTAGAATGACCTGTCTCGTGGTGAACCTGGAAAAGGCGATTTTTTCCTGATAATCGCAGTCTTTTTGTTCCCTTCGGATTTCAATCTTCAGCCGCCTCGGATATGACCCCGACCGTATTTCGTACAGCAGGGTATAATGTTTCATCTGTGCGTCCGTAATTTCATAGTCCCCTTCAAAGACTTTACGGAGTTTATCAAAAAAGGATTTCTCAGATATCTTGCTGACCAACCAAAAATCCAGGTCAACAGAATACCGGTTCAACTCATGGCAGAGCCTGAGCATGGACCCACCCCCGAAGACAAGAGGGCCGAGCACCCTTTCAGTATTCATTCTGTCCAGAATTTCTATTTCAAATAATTCATGCTGTCTTAAGGTATCCATGCTTTCTCAACATGTTCCTTGTCTTGAAGGGGAAACCTTTGCTCAATTGTTTGATTTCATCCATATCCAGTTTCATTTTATCCAGAGCCGAAATATCAAGAGCATAACGGCCGAAAGACATCAGATAAAATGCGTCCAATAGGGCTTTCTCAGGGGTTGCGATGAAAAATCCCTTTTCCCTTTTAAAACCAAAATACAAAGCCTTAGTGACTTTGAGATAGCGAAAGACGGTGTCCTTCAGATTGATTTCTTTGGTTCTTTTGACCGCCACGGATTCAAAAAGATCCCTTTGGATCTGGGTCGTTATATCGTAATAATCCAGAGCGGTCATGAGGGATATGTATGAGGGAACTTGTCCCAGATTCACAAAAGAGAATTTTTCTTCCCGCCCCGCCGCATCCCACGCCTCCCGAAGCACATAAATGTTCTTCTTGATCCGCAACAGCAGGCCCTGCCTTACGTATCGGCTGGCACTCACTTTGGCCGAGGCTTTGCTGATTCCAAGGACCCTTGCGATCTCCTCATACCCAAAATATGCCTTGTCTATTTTGTTCAATTCCAGTTGTTTCATCGAGGATACCAAATAAACACATTTGTTAATTATCTATATTTTATAAACGTTTCCTTGTCAATAGAAATAAGGATAGGAGAGTTAACCAGGCTCTTAATTTCTCCACTGGCGGAACGGATGTTCCACCAGATTCACATTGTAATACTTTGGATCTCCTGAGACCTCCTCCCCCAGCCACGGAGGCAAAATGATCTCCTGCCCTTCACGGGAGAGCTCCATCTCCGCCAGGACCAGCCCGAGGTTGTCACCCAGGAACTCATCCACTTCCCAGGTCATCTCTTCAAATGAGATTTCGTACCGCATTTTGTCGATAAGGGGTCTTTCGCAGAGGTGTTCGAGCATGTGGTTCGCATCTTCAACCGGGATTTCATATTCGTACTCGACCCGGGAAATACCCCTGGTGATCCCTTTGACCGTGAGGAAGCCCCTTTCCCCGGCTGCCCTCACCCTGACGATCCGCTCTTTCACCCTGGAAAGGTAACCCTGGCGATAGAATAGACCAGGGGGATCCCCTTCACGCCAAGCATCATCTTTCACCAGGAATTTTCGTTCCGTTTCCTGAGCCATCTCATCCTCTCTTTCGACGGTGGAAATGCGTTTCACGTACTGAAATTGCGGGCGTGGGATTTGCGTCTGCTTAATCCGTCTTTGGAATAATGGCATATGGTACCACCCTTGTCCAGCGGCAGAAATGATCGCTGATGAATGTTATCTTCAGGGAAAAGGAACTATTCACAAATCCGGCAAATTCTGTTATTCTGCCCCAGTTTTTCTCAGCCGCCCTCAGCCACACTTTTCTATCGGAGGCCCAACTGATGAAAATTCCAACAAAAAATCTGACCAAGGATGAAATTCTTCAGGAATTGGACGGGTTCCGCAAAAACGATCTGGACTGGCGCTCAGGACGCGCGTTCGGCTACATATTCGACCCCGGGCCGGAGGTGAGAGAGGTGAGCAAGGAGGCCTATTCCCTGTTTCTCACGGAAAACGGCCTGGATTTCACGGCCTTTCCCAGCCTGCTCCGGCTGGAAAATGAACTGGTGGACATGGCCAGGCACCATCTCAACGGAGATGAACAGGTGGTGGGCAACTTCACGAGCGGCGGCACGGAAAGCATCATCCTGGCCGTCAAGACCGCTCGGGACTATTCCCGGGCCCATCATCCGGAGATCAAGGTCCCGGAGATGATCATTCCCACCACCGGCCACGCAGCCTTTCACAAGGCCGCCCATTACCTCGGTGTCAAGGTGGTCCAGACCCCGGTGGACCCGGTCACTTTCAAGGCGGACGTTGCCGCCATGCGGGACGCCGTGACACCCGACACGATCCTCCTTGTGGGTTCTGCGCCCTCCTATGCCCAGGGTATTGTGGATCCCATCCGTGAACTGGGGGAACTGGCCCTTCAAAAAGGCCTCCTCCTCCACACCGATGCTTGCATGGGAGGCTTCATGCTCCCCTATTTCAGCCGCCTGGGAGCGGACGTGCCGGATTTTGATTTTTCCGTTCCGGGCGTCACGTCCCTTTCCGTGGACCTTCACAAATACGCCTACGCGGCCAAGGGGGCGTCCCTGGTACTCTACCGGAACAGGGCTCTCAGAAAATACCAGATATTCGCCTGCTCCGGCTGGACGGGATATACCATCGTCAACAATGCAGTGCAAAGCAGCAAGTCCGGTGGGCCCATGGCGGCGGCCTGGGCCGTGATCCACTTCCTGGGCGACGAAGGCTATTTGGAACTTGCAAGAAAAAAACTGGAGGCCACCCGTCGCGTCATGGAGGGGATCCGGAAGATACCCGAACTCCGGCTTCTGGGCAAACCCGATATGTGCCTCGTGGCCTTTGCCTCGGATACGCTGAATGTCTTTCAACTCATCGACGACATGAACATGAGGGGCTGGTATATTCAACCGGCGCTGGCCTTTGACAACTCCCCCCAGCACGTGCACATGTCCATCAACGTCTCCAACGTGGCCTGGATCGAGCCTTTCCTGGCGGACCTGGAAGATTCGGTGCAAAAGGTCCGGGACATGCCCCTCGGCGGGCTGGCAGCCGGTCTGAAACAGGCCCTCACTTCCATGGACCCTGCCACCATGACCGGAGAGGTCTTTTCCAGTATGCTGGAGATGGCCGGGATCAAGGGTAAGGACCTTCCCAAGAAAATGGCCGAGATCAATGAGATCCTGAATGTGCTGCCTCCGGCAATGCGTGAGGCTTTGCTCATAGAATATGTGAACAACCTTTTCTGCTAGGAGGCTGCCGGAAAACGCTCATCTACTGCGTTATCCTTATACCGTGTCATTGCGGCGTACGCATATGTACGCCTCGTTCCCCGGGATTTCGGATGCCTTGCATATGGACATTTTCCGGCAGCCTCAAAGTTGCCTGTACTCCGACGGATTCCTAGGGCAAAGGGCAGGTGAGCGGGATGTTCCTGAAGCGGCGTCATTTCGACCCGTGAACAGGACGTGGAAGGGCCGAAATCCCTGAGCGAGGAGTCATGGACGACGGAGGGAGCGTAGCTTCTGGAATATGCCGCTTGCCTGCCAAGGATCTCGCATCAATGAGCGATGACTTCGTTGGAATCTTAATGGATCTAGAAGGAGGTAGCCCATGAACACGCCTTTCCCCTTCGACTCGGTGCTCCTTTTCGGTTTTCTGGCCATCATGCTGCTCGTGGGCGTGCTCCTGCGGGCCTCCATTCCCTTTTTCCAGCGGTTTCTCTTCCCCAGCTGCCTCATCGGTGGCGTGCTCGGCCTGATCCTCGTCAATACCGGGCTGGTGCGTTTTTCTCCCGAGGCCCTGGAGACCTTTGCCTATCACCTCTTCAACATTTCCTTCATCTCTGTCGGGCTCACACAGGACAAACAAGAAGACAAAGGGGCGGGCCGCAGCAAGGAGGTCATGAGGGGTTCCTTGTGGATGGCCCTGACCCAGGGGGTAACCTTTCCCCTCCAGGCCATTATCGGGGGACTGGCCGTCCTCCTCTTTTCAGTCTTCGGCGTCAAACTCTTCTCAACTTTCGGTTTCCTGGCGCCCCTGGGCTTCAACGAAGGTCCCGGCCAGGCCCTTTCCTTCGGCAAGGTATGGGAAACGGTGGGGTTTAGTCATGCGGCCACACTGGGGCTTGGCTTTGCGGCCATGGGGTATTTTTTCGCCTTTTTCGTGGGCGTCCCCCTGGTCAACCGCTGGGTGAGAAAAGGCGCGTCAACCCGCGGCGGCCTGCCGCGGGACTTCCTGACCGGGGTCACCTCCCGGGACCAGGAGAGGGAGACCGCCGGCGAGCTAACCCTCCATTCGGGAAATGTCGACACCCTCGCCTTTCAGGTGGCGGTGGTGGGTCTCGTCTATGTCGTGACCTACTTCTTTGTGAAGGTTCTGGGGACGTTGCTGCCGGCCGACGTGGCCAAGGTGCTCTGGGGGTTTTTCTTTTTCTTCGGCCTCGGCTTCGCCCTTTGCATAAGGTGGGTGATGGGAAAACTGGGGCTGGATTACCTTTTGGATCCCGGCATACAGCGGAGGGTCACCGGATGGTCGGTGGACTTCCTCATCGTCT
>CAYUCJ010000166.1:0-5802 GCA_964443285.1 uncultured Desulfobacteraceae bacterium
GAAAACCCCGAACCCATTGCCGAGGCCGTATAATCAACCTTGATGGGTTTGACCTGATTCAACAGTTCCTTGTTGACCACATAGGTAATACCTTCGCTATCAAAGGACTCATCTTCATCGCGCAGCTCATCCAGAGCCATGCCCAAAGAGGGCCCGGATCAGCCCCCCTGTGAAAGCATGATCCTGATTGCGGGGATCTCTTCACGATCCTTCAGGAATTCCTTTACCATTTCACTTGCCTTGGATGTCACTTCAAACATCATAATCCTCCTTAGATGATAATCTCTCTTAACTGTCTTGCCTTCGCCTATATACTATGCATTAATTCCGCGTTGTCAATCATTTCGCTTCGCGCTCTCCATCCGTTCGGCGCTTCGATCCACAAAAAAGGTACCGCCGCCTCAACCGAACCGCTCTTCTGAAAATCTATTCATTAACCATGCCAATACGTCGGAAAACTCAGCGTGTAATTTCTTCAGGGCCTTTCCCCGGTGACTGATCGCATTTTTCTCATCACCGGTCAGCTGAGCGAATGTCTTTCTCAGGGGCGTGTAATAAAAGAGGGGATCATAACCGAACCCGTTGCCGCCGATCATCCTGTCGCTGATCTCACCCTCACAGGTACCCTCGTAAACCAACGCCGGCCCTCGGGGCACAGCAATGGCAAGCACGCAAACAAACCTTGCTCTTCTATCCCTAACCTCCCGCATGGCTTCCAGCAGTTTCAGGTTATTGGCTTGGTCGCTGGAGCCCCGGCCGGAAAACCGTGCCGACCAAACACCCGGTTTGCCGTTCAAGGCAAAAACCTCCAGGCCGGAATCGTCTGCAATTGCAGGAAGTCCGATGATCCTGGCCGTCTGCCTTGCTTTCTTGACAGCATTGTCTTCAAAAGTCTCGCCATCCTCCCTCACCGGCGGAACGGGACCAAAATCCTGGAGGCTCTTGATCTCCACCGGGAAATCGTCCAGGACGCGTCTCAATTCTCTGACCTTGCCTTCATTCCGGGTGGCCAGAACGATGGGCCTGTCAAGCTCCATATCCCGATCTCCTTTCTGCCATCATCCATGTCGAGCAAATTCCTCAGAAATCGCTTCTCCGCCGAACATGTACGGCTGATCACACTTTAGAGAAAAGCCGGGCCCATGTCAAACAGATGACCATCACGCCCCTTATCGGAATGGATACCGTGCAGCAAAAAATCTGTGGACATGATGTGGTTCCTGTGACAAAACAATCGCCACTACGAAAAGGCAAAGGCGGAACAATTTTATGTTTTCAATTCAGAATTTCCACAAAAGGTACGAAACAGAGGCCTCTGAGGTGGTGATCAAGAACCGACGATTTTCCTTTCTCGTTCCCGCGAGTCTGGATCCCTACATCGATCGCCATGATGTGTTCCAGGGCTTTCCCCTGTGGGCCAAAATATGGGAGGCCTCCATGGTCCTCGCCGACCACATGGCATCCCTGGAACCGGATCCCCATCGTCACATTCTCGAGATCGGCTCTGGGATGGGTCTCGTGGGCATCGTGGCGTCCTCTTTCGGTCATCGTGTAACTCTGACGGAAAGCAATGCGGACGCCCTGAATTTCGCCCATGCCAACGCATTGCGAAATCTGTCCTCCTCTGATCCGCATTTGGCCATAAGAAAGCTTGACTGGAACCATCCCCGCCTCCAAGGCGCCTTTGACACCATAGCCGCCTCTGAAGTGGTCTACAGTGAAAGGGACTATGAACCCCTTTTCAAGCTCTTCAATCGTTACCTGAAAGAAGGGGGCGAAATCGTCCTGGCCGAAGGTCTCAGGAAGACCAGCATGAATTTTTTCAAAGAAATGGGTCAACACTTTGACATGAAGGCGCAGAAAAAGATCATCCGGACCCCTGAGAAGGAGATCCGGATTATCCTGTGCCGAATGAGGTTCAAAATCTAACCTCGACTGGAACGCTGGGGAGGGCTAAAGGTATTCGGCCAGCTTGGTCATAAAGGTCTTGCGAATGCGTTCAAAACTTTTTTGGTCCTTCGCTTCAAAACGCAAAACCAGGACCGGCTGGGTGTTGGAGGCCCGGATCAGTCCCCATCCCGACTCAAAAAGGACCCTGGCCCCATCCACCTCGATCACGTCATACTCGGTCTTGAAATACTCCGCCAGGCACCTTACCACTTCGAATTTCTTCTCTTCCGGGCAATCCAGGCGGATTTCCGGCGTGCTGAATGTCTCGGGAACGTCTGAGAGCATTGTCTCAAGTGATTCTTCTTTTCGCGAAAGAATTTCCAGCAGCCTGGCGCCCGCATAAATTGCGTCATCATAGCCAAAGTAACGTTCGGCGAAAAAGAGATGCCCGCTCATCTCTCCTGCCAGGAGTGCTTCCTCTTCCCGCATCTTTGCCTTGATCAGCGAATGCCCCGCCTTGTACATGATTGCCTTTCCCCCGTGCCTCTCAATGTCATCGAAAAGCACCTGGGAGCATTTTACTTCTCCTATGATCTTGGCGCCGGGGTGCCTTTCCAGAAGATCACGCGAAAACAGGATCATCAAATAGTCGCCCCAGATCATTTTTCCGGCATGATCAACCACCCCTATCCGATCCGCGTCCCCGTCAAAGGCAATGCCCAGGTCCGCACCGGATTCCACCACTGCCTCTGCAAGATCCTGCAGGTTCGCGGGGATTGTGGGATCGGGGTGATGGTTCGGAAACCGCCCGTCCGGCTCACAGTAAATGGGTATCACGTCAAAACCCATCTGCCGGTAAAGGCCCGGAGCGATTTGGCCGGCGGCGCCGTTCCCCGCATCCACCACGACTTTTCTCCTCACGGGGCCTGGATGAAGATTCTCGACTAGATACTTCATGTAGGCGCCGGTAATGCGGGCCTCCTGTGACGTACCTTTTTCCCGGCCGTATTTTCCGGCCTCGTTGATCTTCCTGATTTCCTGGATCTCTTTCCCATAGACTGTGGCGTGCCCCAGGCAGACTTTGAACCCGTTGAATTCCGGCGGATTGTGACTTCCGGTAATCTGAATACCACCGTCCACATCCAGATGGTGAAGCGAAAAATAGAGGACAGGCGTCGGGACCATTCCCACATCAAGAACTTTCATGCCCGTGGAGAGGAGACCTTTGGTCAGGGCTCCGGAAAGTTCAGGCGAACTGAGTCGACAATCCCGGCCCAGACTGATTCGACGGGCGTCATGCCTTCGAAAATAGGTGCCCAAAGACTGACCCAGGGAATAAACCGTTTCGTCATTCAGTTCATCAGGAAAAGTGCCGCGGATGTCGTATTCTCTGAACACATGACTGATCAAGGAAATCCCCCTCTTCTCCTTCGCCGTCATTTCATGGCCTCCTGTTACCCAAATCCACCATCTAATTTGCGCATCATTTACTTCGACGGGGGATTTGGCGACATTCCTGATCACCAGCAAGGTGTCAGATGCAAGGCGCCGAGGAGCGACGATTGAGTCGTATAAACAATACGTCGCAATGAGGAGCGATCGAAGGCAACGCCGCAGATGATGCCTTGATGGTGGATCAGGGTATCATGTCCGATAGTCTGCATTAATGCTCACATAACCATGGGAAAGGTCACAGGTGTGGACCGTCTCAGAAAAGCCCCCCACATCCAAAGAGACGGTGACCTTAAAGGCGTCTCCAGACATTATTCGGGCCGCCCGCTTCTCCTCATCCTGACCCCGTCTCAGGCCGCCCCCTACGATCTGAACGTCATCGATCCAGATGTCCGTTTTGGATTCGTCCAACAGGATGCCCGATCGCCCCAGTGCGGCCATGATACGCCCCCAGTTAGGATCCGAGCCATAAAAAGCGGTCTTGACCAGGGGGGAATTGGCCACAGTCCGTGCGCCTTTCAAAGCATCTGAACCGCTGGCGGCGCCTTTGATTTCCACGACGACGAATTTGGTGGCGCCCTCTCCATCTTTGATGATCATCCGCGCCAGGTCGCCCATCACCTTGGCGACGCCGGCCTCAAATTCCTTCAGGTCGGAAAGGGAAAGGGGTTTATTTTCCGCCATTCCGTTTGCCAGCATGAAGACCGTGTCATTGGTGGACGTATCCCCGTCCACCGTTATCCTGTTGAATGTCTTTTCAACGCCGGAAAACAGGATCTTCTGTAGCGACGGCCTATCAATAACGATATCGCTCAGGAGAAAGCAGAGCATGGTGGCCATGTCCGGCATAATCATCCCGGAACCCTTGGCAACGCCGACAATCCTGTAAGGACGACCGCCTGCCTCCCCTTCGTGGGCACTTATTTTGGGAAAGGTATCCGTCGTCATCATGGCCCGAGCAACATCCTGCATACCCTGGGATCCCAGATTTTCCCGGAGTCGAGGGATGGCCTTTGATAACAGGGCCATATCAAGTGGTTTTCCTATAACACCGGTTGAGGCCAACAGAACTTCCGTTGAATCAATTTCAAGGAGATGGGCAACCCGGTCGATGGTTCCTCGTGCATCATCCATGCCCCGGCTCCCAGTGCATGCGTTGGCGTTCCCGGCGTTGACCACGATGGCCCGAGCCTTCCCCTCCAAGATGTGTTCCATGCTCAAAAGGACCGGCGCGGCCTTGACTCGATTAGTCGTAAAGACTCCCGCTGCTGTTGATTCCCTTTCCGAAAAGATGAGCGCCAGGTCCGGCGCGTCATTTTTCTTGAGCCCGGCGGCGACCACCGAGGCCTTGAACCCTTGTATCATGCTTTCCATATCGGTTTCCTCCGCGTAATTTGGCAAGTCCTTGCGACCGGTCGACAAGGCGATTAAATATTGATGACTTTGAGAAAAGCTAATTCACCCCGCAAGCGGCAACCTGTCGGGAACGAAGAGGAACCGGATGAAAAAGTGACTTCGTTGGAAGTCATCACCGTGCCTATGGACGGGCACGCAAATCAATGTCAAATACCAAATGACCAAATCGATCGATATTCGTAATGTTGTGAGTCCTTCCATCGTTCCCGGCTACGGCGGACAGCTGGGAAGTTTATTTCTTGCATTGAGTCATTTGGATTTCATTTGACATTCGAGCTTTGACATTTGGTCATTTCCGGCTTGTCCGGACTAGGCATTGGCCCCACAGCATTTTTTGTATTTCTTGCCACTCCCGCAGGGGCAGGGCTCGTTCCTCCCGACCTTTTTTTCCGTCCGTCTGACTGTGGCGGGCGTTTCAGTCTCCCCCCCGTGGCTCATGCGCATGGCCCTTCGCTTTTTCCTGGATACCGGCTCCGGTGGTTCTCGCATCAGCTGGATCCGAAAAATCATGCCCAGGGCCTCTTCGCGGATCCTGTCCATGAGACTCTCGAGCAGGGCGTAACCCTCTTTCTGATATTCCCTGAGTGGATCAAGCTGCCCATATCCCCTGAGGCCGATACCTTCCTTCATGTGCTCCATGCTTTGAAGGTGGGCTATCCATTGATCGTCGATGATCTGGAGGACAACGAGCTTCTCGATCTCTCGTAAATCTTCTTTTCCAAAAATGGTCTGCTTTTTTTCATAGGCCGCCTTAACCTGATCCTTGAGCAGTTCCACCAGATCTTCCGGCTTTAAGGCATCAAGAGATTCTTCCCCCACCTCCTCGGGTTCGATCCCAACACGAATTCCGAACAATCGGGAAAAATGATCCCTCAGTCCCTTGATATCCCAGTCTTCTGAATATTCTTTAGGATCGATCCATTTCTCAACCAGATCTTCCACCTTGTCATCGATCATGCCCGTGATAATTTCGTCGATTCCCTGCTCCATGAGCACGTCTTTCCGCAAGGAATAAATGATTTCCCTGTGTTTGTTCATGACGTC
>CAYUCJ010000166.1:5902-7299 GCA_964443285.1 uncultured Desulfobacteraceae bacterium
CACATGGAGGCCTCCCAGTTCAAGCACGCCGTCCCCCAGAACGATATCCGTTCCCCTTCCTGCCATGTTCGTAGAAATCGTAACGGTCTTGGCCTGGCCGGCATTGGCAATGATTTCCGCTTCGCGCTGGTGGTTTTTTGCATTGAGGACGGAATGGGGGATGCCCGAGCGTTTCAACATCTTGCTCAGCATCTCGGATTTCTCAACCGAAACGGTGCCCACGAGAACCGGCTGTCCTTTCTCGTAAAGAGCGGTGATTTCCCTTGCCGCAGCCTGGAATTTTTCTCTTTCCGTCTTGTATATGGCATCGGGGTAATCCTTGCGGATCATTTTTTTGTTGGTCGGTATCACCATCACATCCAGCTTGTAGATATTGTTGAACTCGGCCGCTTCCGTATCGGCTGTCCCCGTCATACCGGCAAGTTTTTCATACATCCTGAAGAAATTCTGGAATGTGATGGTGGCCAGTGTCTGGTTTTCCTCAGCCACACTGACCCCTTCCTTTGCCTCCACTGCCTGATGGAGACCGTCGCTCCACCTTCTTCCCGGCATCATCCGCCCTGTAAATTCATCCACGATCACGATCTGATCATCCTTGATGACATACTGGACATCTTTTTCAAAAAGCCAGTAGGCCTTGATCAACTGCTGGGTGGAATGGAGAAGATCGGAGGCCCGAATAAAACGGTCTTCCAGTTGCTTCAGACGCTCATCTTTCTCCTGATCATCGATCGTCTCATCTTCGCGGATGAGATGGCTTTCATCGTCCAGATCAGGCAGAAGAAAATCTCCCAAACCACTGCCTGACAGAAGGGAGATCCCCTTCTCGGTCAGCTCCACCGCATTGCTTCGCTCATCAATGATGCAATAGAGGACCTCATCCAGTTCGGGCAGCAATTTCTGGGCACTCAGGACATTTTCCAGTCTGTCGATTTCTTTTTTGAAGGCCTGATTCTGGGCCAGTATGTCGAGAAAAGCTGGGTTCTTGGGGTCTCCGCGTTTGACTTGGAGCAGTTTTTCAATGGTGTGATCATCCAGTTGTCCCTCCTGGACTCTGTCCCGGACATCCTTGAGAATAGACCGGATCACCGAGGTCTGTTTCTTTTTCAAATTGATCACGTGCGGTTTGACTTCCCCATAGATCTTGTTCTCGCTGTGTTCCACGGGCCCGCTTATGATCAGGGGCGTTCTGGATTCATCGATGAGGATGGAGTCCACCTCATCCACAATGGCGTAACAGAAATCCCTTTGGACATAATCGTCCTTGTCAAACTTCATATTGTCTCGAAGATAGTCGAAGCCGAATTCATTGTTGGTTCCGTAAGTGATATCGCATGCATAAGCCTCCTTTCTTTCCCTGTCATCCATGCCATGAACAATCACACCAACGGAAAGGT
>CAYUCJ010000167.1:0-7292 GCA_964443285.1 uncultured Desulfobacteraceae bacterium
CGTCACAGGCACCTGTAAAACTTACAACCCCGGTTGTGCCATTTCTGACAAATGTGATCGTACCGCTTGTTGGATACTTGGCGCATATATTGTTATTCAACGTGACGTTGTTCATGGCCACCGTGTACTGTCCGCCTGCTCCAGGAGAAGAAGTGTTAATGATGGTCGCACCGCTTGGGCTGGTTGTGATGCTCAGGTTAAGGTTAACCGGTCCTTCGCTGGTTTGCAGGTTGGTCACCACATTGGTACTGCTGCTAGGATTGGCGCTAATGTCCACGGTACCACTACTAATCGTATGTGCACCGGAGACATAATTGGCGAAAGTCAACCTGAATTGGCCGGAAAGGGAAGAAAGCGAAGATAAATCCAACTTATCCATGGTTCCGGACAATTGGATCGTTCCGGTCTGCTGCATACCGCTGACCTGCAGATTATCAAATACTATTTGCCCGCTGACATCACCGTGCTGAGTCGTATTTTGGGTCAATGATATGTTTCCGGAAAGGTGGCCATTTATGAAAGGGGCCCCATCCTTGGTGATATTGTTAAAGGTAGCGGAAAGGCTCCCTCCAAGCCCCTGACTTCCAAAAACAATGTTTGAAAGCACAATCTGAGCACTACCGGTAAAGACGCTTCCGGCTTGTGTTTGATACCCGGCGCCAAAGTTTGCCGTAATGGTAATAGGCGTACCTGAAAGAAGGCTGTTAAGATCCAGATTTGAGGGAGAGGTCTTTACGACATTCGTATCTGAAAATAGCTGCGTTATTTCCGTCAACCCCCCGGAAGCTCCGGATGTAATCCCTAAAATAAGATCGATATTCTGCCTGATATCCTGCTCCATTTGAGTGCCCGTTCCAGAGCCCCCAGCCACAGTGAGTTGAGACACCCACAAACGATAAGCACTCAGGTTTCCTCCCGCCGGGGCCATGAGAAAATAGAAATTATAAGTGCCGGGAGGAAGGGCTGACATGGGAATACCGGCCAATAGCTGGGAATTGATGCCACCGGTGGTGGATGATCTCCATTTTAGCAGTCCCGCGGCAGAAAACGGATGGATGCTGTTATCCGAGCCAAACAGATAGATATCCGGCCCCAGGACACTGGCCTGCACGGCCACATACAAATCAGCCGGAGCCGCCAAGCTGCTAATGCCCGCACTCAAAGACAATGTCCCTCCCCCGGTCGCGGCCGAGCCAAAACCCAAAGGGTTTGCCTGATTCGGGTCAATACTGACTGCCGGCGAAATGGAGAGGGGCTTGATAGGCATGACTTCCATACCGCTGGGCATCGACATGGCGTTTCCGGTCTGGGGACCGGAACCCGCATACGGTGAAGCGCAGACATTGTCAAAACGCGCATGCAAACCGGTGCCCTTCGCTAACAACCAGAAAGTATCAATAATGTAATGTCCAAAGGAAAAATCGCCGGCAAGCTTCAGGTTGGTGTCCTGCTTGTTAATGCGGATGATGACCCCATCGGAAACCATACTGAGGCCAATGGAATTTACTGCTCCCGAAACCGAATGCGGTCCTTCCGGCCAGACCCATTTCCCGGTCGAAAAGTCCCAGATCAGGAACCTCACCTGCCCGGTTTTTGGATAATAAAGAGCAGCAACGCCGTCGGTGGTATAGCCTGCCACAGAAAAGAATACATCTCCGGCACTGGCAAAGAAATAGACTCCCACAGCGTCCTGATCGGTTGTACTGCTCAGGATATTGATATCAACATCAACCGAAAACATATCGGACGGCTGGAAACTCACACTGTCATGAGCAAGATTCTCTGCAGCAACGCCTTGAATATCCAACATCCCGGATGCGATAGTCCAGGTCCCGTTGGAGGAATCTGACCAACCCTGACCGCCGGAGGAAAAATCCTCAGACAGATATTCACAGGACCCAAGACAGACTGCAGAGGGGGTAAAGCCCCCGATGGCCAGAAAAAGGAGAATTGGGAACAACCACCTTTTCACACCTAATGATAAACGACATGTTGACATGCTCAAGTCCTCCTTAACTTATTGGTTGGTTACAAGAAATAGCCACCGAAAAACAAAAAAGGCCTGAAAATCAGTTTACATTTTGCTTTTCATCCGTCACTCCCAGCCCCCACGATTCATCATTATAGATGGGAGAGAGAGGAACAGGATCAATATCATTCAGCTGTGGGCTATCTATCAAATGTGCCGGTATCGGCACCCCGGTTTCCGAACTCTGATCACAGGGAAAAATATGCGGCGGAGGATCGACAGGATGATATCCCAAGCCCAGGACATCCGCTACTGTGACCGGAAAAGGAAAAGGATTCCATTCATCGGGGATAGTGGATTCCGATCCCAAGGCATCGGAGCGAAAGTATTCCTCCAACTCGGCGGCGGTGATTCTCGAGCCATGGATACATACCCCCGCATTCACCTCAAGCAAAGACAACAAATAATCCGTACAGCTTGCCCCGTTGGCTACGCCGTCATCGATCAGCTCAATCTCCATATCGGAAAAATCACCTGACCAGTTGTATTCCATCTGATACGGAATATCCGTCTTGATATCACTGGCTATCCGTGCAAAAATTCCCTCCTCGGCAGCCCGTAGTTTCACCAGTTCATCCTCACCGAGCCTTTTGGCCCAACGGTTCTGGTATGCCCTGATATCTTCGATGCGTACAGGAAGATCTGGAATTGTTTCACTGGGGTAGATGGGCTCGAATTCAGGGAATCGTACGACTCTCAAATAAGGTGCTTTGGCGACAATAAGCTCAAGAGCGCACGGCCTGCCAAGGCCGTCCCTTCCCAAATACATCAGGATATGACGAAAATTTCCAGGAATTAATCGGTTCAGGAGGGTTTCATCCCCCGGAGTCGCTGGATCATCAACCTTTTCTCCAAGAAAGACAAAGTCCCAGCGTTGCAACGGCAAAGCAACCACCTTTCCAGAACCTTTAAGTGTCGCTGGAAACAAGTATGATTCATCCTGGATATCTTCCAGCAAGGCTCCCGGCAGCGGTTCAATCCCGACATGCACCTCGCCCAGGTTGCTCATCCAAGATCCAGGGTCGGATGGCGCTGCGTCCGCTGAAACCAGAATTGCATAGACCGTGAAGTTCGCAGCGGTATCACAGCCCTCAACAGGGGCCGAAAATAGTATCTGCTCGTTCTGTTGCGACAAGATCCATGATTTGCGAAACGGGGATATTTCACGTGAGAGTTTCTCACCCGGATTCATGAACCAAAGGGTGCCGTCATTTTCCATGACTGCGACATAGAGGTCCGCTTTCCGGGCAAACAGCCTACCGGGAAGCGCCGTGAGTCTCAACTGCATCATGTCACCAGGCCGGAAATAGGGCTGATTGAGCTGGAGAGCAAGTGAGGGGTTTTTTGTGGTAGCCTGCATCCAGAGGGTGGTCCAGACATCTACAATATCGCTGACAGCACGCTGATAATTCAGTCTTGTGATCTGCCGAACATCGTTGTATCCATCTCCTTTGGCGTATGCATCAATAATTGTCTGGTAGTAGAGATTGGCTTGTCGAGCGCTGTTGAGTACATCGTTGTATATATCGGAACGTAGTCTAACCCCGCAACTGGAGAAGGACAATTCCTCTTCGTGATCATAACCATCCATTTCATACGTGAGGTGTATCCAGGCATTATCATTTGCATAGTCATCAGTATGCATAGGCTGATTAATATCTGCCAGATAGTGGGAAAGAAGGCCAAGGTTATCCGCTGCTTTCGCGATATCCGGCGTTTCCTGGCCAAGATCATGAAGAATATCCTGAAAAAGTTGCTCAATCCTGGTCGGAGCGTCCGTTGTGTCGCCCGGCGCACGGTGGATATTCCACTCGTGATTTGACCAGTCGCGGATGATGAGATCGGGTGCCACGGCTTTCCACAAAATGGCATCGAGGTAGGGAGCGAAAACCTCTTGGATGTCAGCAGGTAAGTGTTCGAAAGCGGTCCGGGTTATATCCATGTGCATGGGGGTAAACCAGGCATCGGATAAATGCGGGCTCAAAAGAGCTACCAAGAAAATGATGAATTGAACTCCCTTACATAAAGACTTATTCATTTGCAGTCACTTTCGACCCGACACTTCCATAGTAATTTATCCTTTATTTCTCAAGGTTCAACCGTCCATGGCGCCAGTGGCGATGCTGGTTTTTATCTCCCGCCTTGACATGAAGCTCCCGGACCTCTTTTCCCCTTGTACCGTTTACGATAAATATACACAGTGCCCGATTTAAATGCGCATTCTATCAATAAAAGCGTTGACTCGCTTATCCGCGAAGGAAGGATATGCGCAATTATTTATGACGCTATGTATAAATGGGAAGCAGCAAGTACGTTATCAGACAGGCGAGTATTTGAAGCACAGTTAAATCAGAACGACTCATGACATCCTCTTCACCGCACCTGAAGGATCAAATCCGGTTCCCTGGCCCTGATCCAGTAGCCCTCACCTGATTTCATGACCTCGAGATCGCTCATACCCGGATGACCCGGAATATAGACTTCCCAAACGCCATTTATGTATCCCCATACACTTTCAATGCCTGAAGAGATTGGCCCTAAAATCTGGCTTACTTGATTGGCGGACGGTTCAACAGGCAAAGTAATCAGGTTCCAGCCCACATCGAGGGTAATTGAAAATAGCCCATGAACAGGAGTGAAAAGGATCGTTTGGACCTGGGATAGCAAGCTTCTTCCGTCATAGGTGGCTATCCGATATTCACCTTCCTCTCCACCGGAAATGCCAATGATGGGAGAGAGATTTTTATTTCCCCGGCCATAGTTAAGCATGATGCGCCCGTCTTGGTACAACACAACTTCCACATTGACCGGATCACCGGTCGCATACCGTTCGCCCTTCCAGCGGAAACAAATTGAATCAGGCGACGGTGAGTGAATATAGATATCTTCGTCCTGTTGTGAAAAGCCATTTGTGACCAGGTCGTCCCATAAAGGGGCAATCATGCACCTGCCCTTCAAAGCATTCGCGCTGTTCCCGTATGAAGCAGGGTCATCCGAGAAATAGAGGAACCCATTGGATGAGATATGAACGCTCTCATATTGCCTGCCGAAAAAAGGAAAAACGAAAGGGAGTTGATACAGCCAAGACTGGTCATCGGCCTGCCACCCCTGCCCTTCTCCTTTACCTATAAATGCATTTTCAACCAATGTTTCGTCATATAATGTTGGTTGGATCGTTATTTTGAAGCTGTTGCTTCTTCCCTCCTGAGTATTGACCACCACTTCACCGGTTTGCGCCCCTTCGGGCACCCTGCATACAATAACCGTGTTGCTCCAGGAGATAATCGCTCCCGCCTTTTCCAAATCGAAAATGACGGCTCCATTTCCCTGCTCCTTGCCGAAACCATCACCGAAGATGGAGATCTGATCCCCTTCATGGGCTGTTGCCGGATTCAGAGAAAAGATATGCGGCGCAACGAATATGGCTGTCAGAGCATTGTAGGTGTTAATCCTCCCGGAAGTCAGGCTTTTGCCGGCAAGATCTGCCCCCACATCCACCGAACGCATGATCCTGGCCTTGGCTTCCAGTGGGGAAATCTCGGGCAGATACGAAAAGAGGAGTGCTGCCAAACCGGATACAAGCGGCGTGGCCATGGAAGAGCCGCTCATTTCTCGATAGGAATTGCCCGGATAAGTGCTGTAAATATCGACCCCGGGGGCAAAGACATCCACCCAATCTCCATAGTTTGAAAAGGTCGCTTTCCGGTCCTGACTGTCCGTTGCGCCGACAGCAATGACCGCATTGTTATCGGAGGCTGCCGGGTAAACAAGATTTGAAGAATCTTCATTGCCTGCTGCGGCGCAAATGAGCGCGCCCCTATTGGCGGCAAAAACCACGGCATCTTCGATCAGGCTGGATTTTTGGGTGTCGCCCCAGCTCAGGTTGATCACTTTGGCCCCGTTCTCTGCAGCATAGACAATGGCCTGGGCCGCATCGTCGCTTTGGAGGACTCCGTCGCCTGAAGGGGTCTTGTATCCTGCTCTCACCGGCATGATTCTGCATCTCCATGCCACACCGGCAATGCCTATTCCATTATTGGCAACTGCACCTATAATACCCGCCACGTGAGTCCCATGCCCATCCCGGTCCATGGGATCATTGTCAGGTGTTTTATAGTCTTCGTTTGAGGCGCCTCCCGATGCGTCCACAAAATCCCATCCAATCGTATCATCGACATACCCATTTCCGTCGTCATCTATACCGTTACCCGGTATCTCTCTCGGATTGTGCCAGATATTGGCGGCAAGATCAGGATGCGTGTAGTCAACGCCTGTGTCCACAACAGCTATGATGACCCTTTCGTTTCCCTTTTCAATGTCCCAGGCCTCAGTGGCATCAATATCGGCACGATAAGTCCCACCGTTCTGCCTCGCGTTGTCCAAAGCCCATTGATTTGAAAAAGCAGGGTCATCGGGAATCATCTTTATGGGAATCAGATAGTTCGGCTCTACCCGTTCAACCGCATCATGTTTTTTGAAAACCCGTAAAGCCTCATTTACGGTGAGATCGGGGGGAAGGGATAAAACGTAATAGCCTAGAGCCCCAATATGGGTTTTGACAAAGGCTCCTGCGTCCCTAATCATTCTCAATGCCTTATCACTCGAGAGGTTCTTTCTAAACCTTACGATCAATTCATGGGGCGCCATTCGAGATGTTTCTTCTTTTTTCGCAGGCAGTATTGAGGGAGGGGTGCTCAGGGAATCATGTGAAAAAGAAGGTCTCGGCGGAACTACTTTGGGATATCGTGGGGGAATGTGTGTCGGAGGCCCACCATTATCATCTGCCTTAATATTCCTTTCAATTTCCGACCTGGCAAGGCAAAATATCTTTGAGATCGTATGGTGCCCTTTCTGCTTCTTCTCTGAAAAGACGATCCCCCAATTGCCCACAAGCTTTTCTAGGGCCGCGTTCAATGGGATATCTCGAAAAGCGGAGGAAATTTTACTCTGAAACTTAGAGGATATTTCGATCTCAATCCCCGTTCCCTTTGATATTGCGCGCAGAATATTACTCACATCGGCATCATGAGATTCCAATGAAATTAGGCCATCGTCAACAACGAGATGGAATTCCTTTTCAGACACTTCAAATCTCTTTTCCTGTGTTTTCTGATTTTCCTTTCCAAAAGAATCGTGTATGGCCGGAGAGAAAAGCAGAACCAGACAGAGGAAAAAGATTATTCGCAAGGTTTTGGTGTACACTTGAAGAACCACCATAGATTATTTACTATTTGCAACGGAGATCAAAACCGTAAGAATCAAG
>CAYUCJ010000168.1:0-4684 GCA_964443285.1 uncultured Desulfobacteraceae bacterium
AATCCGGAACGTGAAGCGTACCGTAAAGCAGTTGGAACGTTGCATACGCCGTGCTCGTATCATAGGTATTTTCCCCGATGCCCGTTATTTTCAATTGGAGGGGTAAAAAAGAAATGATGCTCATGTTTATCCAATAGGAAACTCCCGGCAACGGAGAATACGGAACATATAGCGTGTTGGTCGCCATGTTATAGGTTGCATAATTCCCTGATGTCAAACTCGGGGTAACATCGATCTGTACAGAGGCAACTACTTGCTTATCCGCAATAAGTGTAATCCTGTGATGCCCGGCGGAAAGGCTGCTCGTGGTGAAATAAGTGCCTATACCGATCCTCCCATCCAGGCTTGACTCCCAAACAAGATCACCCCCCGTCAAATTATATTCTGAGCTGACGACATTACCGTCCGCGTCTAATGTTGAGTAGGCCTTAGTGCCTTCCCCGGAAAAATAGATGGTCTCGCCCAGTTGAAAGGTATCGCCATCTCCTGGAGTGGAAATGTTGACGGTTATGGCCGAAGCCGCCGCATTGGCACAATAAATCAATCCACAGAACAAGACAAAAATTAATACCAGAATAGCAGTGTTTTTTCTGATTTTAGTCATCTTGTGTTACCTCCTACTAGCCTTTTTAGGGTTTTGGTATATCCTTCCAAATACCTATAATACTCTTGCAAAAAAAATGCCAACAATATCACTCCAATATCTCAGGGCCTTTCAGAAACGTTTCTTTTCCGAAGCAAGCAGGATCCGAATCGACCTTTTCACAGGGGAAGATCCGCATGTATTCCGCCCCTTTTTCCGTTGTTTCATCCAGTTCAACAATGGAGTCCAGATTTCTATTCGGCAATAAGTTCATGTTTCTTTAACGATTTTGAAAAAAGACAATGACAATTTCATGCTGCTCTCCCTCCGTTCTCACATTCCAAGACTCGTTTGATAAGGTTTATAATTGACTGCCTATGTAGGCAACCAAATGGCGGGCCACCTTCCGAAACGTCTCTGCGAAACCTTTTTCTTTCAGGCTTTTTGAAAATCTTTTTGCCGGATGTTTCTTATCTTGCATATTTTTCATGTTTGAAGGAAAGCCAGATAAGTCAGGGATCTCCTTTCTCAACGTTTTCAGGACGTTTTGGGCGTGAAAAATCCCTTGATTCAATCTCCCCATGTATTGATCTTCACACTGAAATACCCTTTCGAGACCAAAGGCTCCAAACAGAGAGACCTCATCCCAGAGATATTCTGCAGACCCCATGATATTTCTAAAAGGATCCTTGAAGAGTACAAAAATGTCTTTATCATCCCTTTTTCTACGACTTTGAACGGCGTTTCGTTTCTCTTGAATGGACTGGAATGATTCAAAAACATCGTCAATCGCAGCAAGATGCAGACACGCTTCTTCAAATTTTGGTGGTGGAGGAATCCGCGAATCCTGATCCTCCCAAAAGTAAAAGGCCTTCTTGTCAATATTCATAAACAATAATGCCCTTTTTACTGCAAGTATAAAAGCAACAGGAAGCACCTTCATTAGATTCTCATTATCATAATTCTTGATAATGGTCATCAAGGCATTTCTGTGCATGAGGAAGCGCATTTTTGCCTGCCTTCGCGTCCGTAAAGTACCATGCCCTCTGTGATAGACGATGCTGTCGGGCGCCATTACTACGCGGTAACCCATAACCCATAAGCGCCAACCCAGATCCACGTCTTCAAAAATTGCGAAATAATCATCATCAAAGCAACCCGCCTCTTCGAATACGCTTTTCAAAATGAACATAGCGCCGCCGCAAGGGAAGAGAACGTCTTCGCCTTTTTCCACTTCGCTCCTTTTCAATTGATCAGCGTATCCCAGGTACTGTAAAGACCCACCGTTGAATTCCACGTCTGTCCCTCGCCAATTCATAATCTTCGAGGAAGAACACACTACCCCCTTTTCAAGGTCCAAGAGTTCAATGCCTCTGCTTATCCATCCGCTTTCTACTTTCATGTCATTGTTCAAAAAAGCAAGGACTTCACCTTTCGCTACCTGCGATGCGACTCTATGGGGCGGAGCGAAGCCAATATTTTTCGGATTCTTCAGGACCACAGCAGATGGGTACACATCTTCTATCACTTGAAGGGAATTATCCGATGAGCCGTTATCAAAAACAATCACCTCAAGCTTTTCCTGAGGATAATCGAGGTCATGAATGGATGAAAGGCATGTCTTGAGATGTTTTTCACCATTGAAATTGACTATTACAAGAGAAACCGTTTTCACAATTATTACTCCGATGAAATAGAACCTTTCGCATAATTTATCTTTAACACGGCGTTGTAAAGCGTATGGGGAAGAGGCAAAAGGAATATCTTGTCCAGGATGTGCTCCACTCCCGCCATCCAGGACCACAAAGACCCCCATTTTGCCAATTTTTTCAATTCATTTCGCCCCCCCAAAAACCAATCAAGTTCGGAATGCTTTTGAAGAAAAGTCCTCGAGGCCTTGCCCACCTTTAATTGCCGTTTGCAAAAGGACAAAATATCAGTTGCATGATCGTGATATGCCACGGCGCCGGGGTTGTACAGCAAACGCATTCCCATTTTTTCGAGCCTGTATCCAAGCTCAATGTCCTCCCAGCCATAGGTTTCGAAGTCTTCCTGGAAGACATAATCAAGCCCGGCGAGCAGGTCTTTCGGCATGGAAATATTGGATGTGTAAAAAAAATTGAACCCGAGCGGGCCATTTCCCTGAATTAATGAATAACCAAACTGGTGTCCGTATTCTCCGATGTACCGCATGAAAGGGGTTACCCTGAGCTCCTTTGGCCATTGAGTATAACCTATCACGACCACATGCCCGTCCCGATTATGTCTCCTGTGAAAGGTAAGATGTTCTTCAAGAAATTTCGAATCCGGGACGATATCGTCACCTATAAAGCACACCAACGGCATTTTGGCATATTTTATTCCCAGGTTCCTTGCAGCGCCCTGTTTCTTGTTGCTCTGCCGCAAAGAGATAATCTTCATGGCGGTATTTTTTGCAAAAGTCTCAATGCGGTCTTGCGTAGAATCGCTGGAACCGTCATCCACGACAATGACTTCAAAGGAAGCTTTATCCAGGGACTGCATCTCCAGCGCTTTTAGAACCTTCAGGAGTTTTTCCTTACGATTATACGTCGGTATGATCACACTGATGCCACCAAATGCATCCGCTCTGGAAAATGCCGGCATGGAACCAGCCGCTTTGACTCCAATACCGAGCGCCCTCACATCACCGTTATTGAAATAGTCGTCAGGCTTCCATGGGCTTTCCACAGACAGCTTTACTTCAAGGGGTCCTTTTTCAGAAGTGTGGCTCAGTCGTATAGTCTCCCACTCGTCTGACTCGATACTGAATTCATGTGGCGCATCACCATTTATGGAGACAAAAAACTTTCTCGGACATCGCAGGGTGTCTGACAGGGCCAGGACTTCCATTTCAAGGACGCCGTCCCCAAAAGGGTTCCACAAATAGAAAACCGCCTCTTCTTTTGACCATCTGTAACAAATCGCAGGATCCCTGAAGTCCGCCTCCGGTGCATGCCAGCCATAGCCCAGAGCGGCACTATCCTTCTTTGCCATTTCAACACAAGATCTTCTATTCCGGCTCTTCAAAAAAGACTCCAGAGTGAATCCTTCATAATCAGGGAACTGGAAAGGCAACGCCACATCCTGCCATATGAGAGGGATAAGCTGCCGGTCACGTATTTTCCTCGAATTCTGAATTCTTTTTCTCATCCTCAGGGTGTCCGGCAGCTTTTCCAAATTCCAATAGACACATCGAACAAAATCCAGGGAACGCTCCCTGATGGCATTTCTGAAACCCAGGCTCAAAAAAATCGGGAGAGTTTTGGTAAGCGTTGAAAATTCATAGTTCTTTAGAAGGCTCCTGAGCGCGTGTCTTTGCCCGAGCCTGTTTCTGAATGCCATGCCGCCCGACTTGATCGATGTCCCGCCAAAGGCATGGTACACAACGGAAGTTGGGACATATCTGATTTTGTAGCCCTTGAGGTGAAATCGCCACCCAAGGTCTACATCCTCATGGTACATAAAAAACTGTTCGTCAAATCCGCCGACTTCCTCCAAGGCAGATCTCTTTAATAAGCAAGCGGCTGCACAAGGGAAAAAGACCTCTTTCTTCTGATCGAACCGGCCGTTATCTATCTCAAATATTCCGATATCGTACCCATAGCCGACAAAGTTCATTCCCCCTCCGGCGCTATTCAATACTCTCGGATTTCTCATGAAGAGCAGCTTTGAACAAACCGCGCCGATGGATTCATCCTCTTGAATTCCCTGGACCAAAGACGCAAGCCAGTTTCGTGTGACTCTTGTATCACTATTCAGAAGCGCCGCAAGGGGGGAACACCCGGCTTGCACACCGATCATATTGGCCTTCCCAAAACCCAGATTTGTCTCGTTTTGTATGAGTCTCACAGTGGGGTAATTTTCATTTACCCATTCCGGGCTGCCGTCCTCCGAAGCATTGTCCACGACAATGACGGAAAAGACGGAATAATCTGTCCGGAAAACCGACTCCAGGCAGGATGGGAGATGCGCCATACCATTGTAATTGACGATAATGATGTCAACCGCGGGCGATTTCTCAACCATGCTGCCTTTTCCCGAGCTTCTTTCGCACCATCTCGACGAGATTATTGATGGGCA
>CAYUCJ010000168.1:4784-7230 GCA_964443285.1 uncultured Desulfobacteraceae bacterium
GCCGTGAATCGTATCTTCGAACAGCCTGATACGTTCATCCCTTTCCCTGACCCATTCACTCTTGATTTCCACCTGCCGGATCAGCTCATCAAGTCTCTCTCTCAGGTCATGGGCGACCGCATCCTTCTCAAGCACCACCTTATCGACGCTCCTCTGGACATGATCGAGAAGGCTCCCGGCATCCGCCTTGTTCATGTGCCTGTTCAGTAATTTCTCTTTGAAGGTGCGGTGCATTTCCTCACCACCCTTTCCGGTGATCGTGGCATCTGAAAATATTCTGTATTCTCCCACGGAACTCTCTACAAACAGGGGTTCGCAGATCTGAGCCAACCTGATCATCCAATCCCAGTCCTCGAAGATCTCAAAATCGGTGTCAAACGGCCCTGTCTTTTGAATCCAGATTCTCGGGACCAGCACGGCATTGGTGGGAATGAAATTCTCGAACACCAGTCTCCCCATACAAAAGGGTTCTCCAATCGTAAAATCAAGACGCGGTTCCCTTCCGCTGTCACCTGTTCCCTCTTTCCTGCACACCACCTGCCCGTAAACCGGCCTGTTCTCATTTTCGACTGAAGCATGCAACAACGTGCGGATCGCACTGGGATAATAAAGGTCATCATCATCCAAAATGCCCACATACAGGCCTTCGCTCTTATCAAACCCGCTATTCAGGGCGGCAGGCCGCCCCCGTGATTTCTCATGTTTTACATAACAGAGTTCGGCTTCCCCAAGGATGTCCTTGATCCCTTCGAGGTCCGGATCATCACCGCCGTCATTAACCAGGCAGACCTGGATATTGGTGTACGTCTGATCGGAAATACTCTTAATGGCCTCATTGAGAAGCAGGGGGCGATCTTTTGTTCTCACAATTATGGATACCAGCGGATCTATCATGTCTGTCGCCTCCCCTTTTCCAGCCTCTCCCGAACCATCAGAAATGCGTGTCCCTGTTTCGAGTCACCTGCGTTTGCAGAGGAATAAGGTTCGCCCGTTTGCCAGCTCTTTTTGATCCATGAACGCAAAAAGCGCCCCAAAGGCGGACTGGAAGGTCTGAAAATCATATGGCAGGGCTTCTTCCAGACGATTTTTCAACAGTTTCTGAACCATAGGGTCATTCGGAGGGACGAATTCGACCAATAAATGATCAGTCAGGGATGCAAACCATTCTGCGACCTTGGAAAGCGGCACGTATGAAGAAAGGACCAGGTGATGGATGAGGGCCAACGCCAATATCAAATCAACGGGCCCGCGCTGTTGAAGACTGGAACGTTCCATCCCTGCCCATCCAAGACCAGGGGAAGGATTGGCCAAATCCATGGTCAAGGGCAATATTTTCTTCGTCGAGCTTTCCCGGGAGACTTTTTGGTACAAGTATTCACTGCATGCCGGATCTCCATCGATACTTACTACAAACGCCCCATTTCGGGCGGCTAACAAGGAAAACTCGCCTGTATTTGCTCCAAGATCCCAAACCATTTTCGGCTTTAATCGCTTTACAACCGCTTCCACAAAGGCTGACTTGTCATTCACGTCAGCTGCCTCGTAGCTTCGTATGTGTTCGTACCTCTCCCATATCCTTGAACTGCGTTTCCATTTTAGTCCCTTAATCGTACGCCGGAGGCTGTGAACCAGTGCGGTCAGTCCCTGATCAGTGACCTTCGGTCTTCTCTTCCCTTCTGATTTTCGGATGTCCTCAGGGCGGTCCGCCGACGCCTGATATCTTGCATGCAGTAACAAATGAAGAAAAAGACCGGGACGAATTTTCCTCCGGGCAGGCAGCACTTTTTTGGCGAGATCCAGGGGAAACCCATCCACATAATTCCGCCACAAAGAAAGCATGCGAATGTCACAAAAAGCAGCCATTGCGAGTGGCGCAAGAAAATGTGAACAGAATTGACCATAGGCAATCCATGGGCTGTCGGGCACTCTCTTGCCAACGGAAAGGGTGTCGATGAGACGCAGATCTTGGCCGTCGAACTGAATGTTGAAAGCACTTGCGTCACGCAGCCAGAACCCCTTTGGAATGAGCATGTCCATCACATCCAGGTGAAGAAGGGCGGCATCCTTCAACATGGAAAAAGACCATTCCCAGGGGTAACTGACCATGGGCACCCGTGGATGAGCCAGACAGGATAGGGTTCCAGGGGGGCAGAAATCTCCAGGATCGATCTCCTCATGGGCTATCAGGAGACCCGCATCAATAAGATCTTTGTAGACCCCGGCGTTTCGTGCTGCTTCATAATTTTTACGGCCTGCAGGGAAAATACTCCTGAAAATATTTTCACCCCGACTGAAGACCAGCCCTGAAGGATCCCTGAAGGACCCCGGATCACAATTTGGTGATGTCTTCATCTTTGGAATTCTTTTCCTTGCCAAACATGCGAGCCATAAAAGCTCGGAGCTTGCGCCGAAATACGCTGAAGGCTACCCCAGCCGCTGCAAGAGC
>CAYUCJ010000169.1:0-7094 GCA_964443285.1 uncultured Desulfobacteraceae bacterium
ATGATCGGCGGCTTTGCCGGATGGTGGGTCCTTCACCTCCTGAGCGTCAACTACCAGCCGGTGATGAACGCAACCCTGGTCATATCGCTGATGATTATCATAGCGATGGCCGCCTCCGCTCTGCTCGGCGTGATGGTGGAGCAATTTGCTTACCGACCTTTGCGAGAAGCGCCTCGAATCAACCTCCTTCTCAGTGCCCTTGGTGTATCCATATTTCTGCAGAACCTGGTGTTGAACTTTCAGGGGGCCAAGCCTCGTTTCTTTCATGTCACATCCCTGATTCCCGAAAATATCCGTATTATTCAAATAGGGGATGTCGTTTTTTCTTTCATGAGGGTACTTGTCATTGTCATTTCATTCCTTCTCATGGGTCTCTTGACCTATATGATCAATAGGACAAAAACAGGCAAGGCCATGAGGGCAACGGCACAGGATATAGAAGCCGCGGCCTTTATGGGCATCGATACGGATCGAATTATTGTCTATGTTTTCCTGATCGGCTCGGCGCTTGGGGGGGCTGCGGGGACCCTGGTTGGCCTGCTCTTCACGCAGGTAGACTACTATGTGGGATTTCAGGCGGGTTTGAAGGGATTCACCGCTGCAGTACTCGGAGGCATTGGAAATATTTCAGGAGCCATGCTGGGAGGTATTATCCTCGGTTTGACCGAGGCCCTGGCAACCACATTTTTCCCCGCGGCCTACAAGGATGTCGTTGCCTTCACCATCCTCATCATTGTCCTCATCTTCAGGCCATGGGGCTTGATGGGAGAGAAAATCCCAGAAAAAGTCTAGAGGAAGAAATATCTGTGATTTGGGAAATGGACGGAAAGAATAGACTCATTATCTATTTAGCCACCTTTGTTCTATTGGCTGTCTTGCCACACCTCATGCCCAACGCTTACTGGCTGAGAATATACGGGCTCACAGGGATCTATGTGATGCTCTCGCTGGGCCTGAATGTGGTGGCAGGGTTTGCCGGACTCCTGGATCTCGCTTATGTGGCCTTTTTCGGCATAGGCGGTTACGCGTTCGCCCTTCTGTCCTCCAGCCAGTTCAATATCCATCTGCCCTTTCTGATTGTATTGCCCCTCGCAGCTGTTGTGACCATGGGTTTTGGCTTCGCCCTGGGAGCCACCAGCATCCGCTTACGGGGTGATTACCTTGCCATAGCCACATTGGCTTTTGCTCAGATTTTCAAACTCATGTTGATTAACCTCGATCAGCCCGTTAATATAACCGGGGGCGTCAACGGGATCTATGGTTTCGATGTCATCAACATCCTTGGAGTCAAGATTGTCTCTCCTGAGGCCTATGCCTACCTCATCTGGTTTTCGGCCCTTGTGGTCATGGTCGGATGCCTTCGCCTGAAAAATTCAAGGTATGGCAGGGGCTGGAACGCTATCCGGGAAGATGAGCTTGCGGCGAGGGTACTAGGCATCAACGCCACCTGGATGAAACTCAAGGCCTTTGCCGGAGGGGCATTCATTGCCGGGGGAACGGGCGCGTTCTTTGCATCTTTTCAGGATTCCGTCTTTCCGAACAATTTCGATTTTCAGCAGCTCGTCATCGTCTACTGCATGGTCATTCTTGGCGGACTTGGGAATATAGCAGGCATTGTCCTTGGCGCTGTCCTATTGTCTATCTTGCCGGAGTTTCTCCGCGAGTATGGCGCCTATCGCATGATGTCCTACGGTCTCATCCTCATTCTTTTGATGGCTTTGAGACCCCAGGGTCTTCTGGGTTCCATCGGAATCCTTACGAAACAGAAAAAAAGACCTGATAAGGATGATACAGGTGTCCTCAGGGCTTCCACGGATCTCTACTATGAAGAAGGAACCCGGGAGGCAGCACCCGACGTCACAGGAAAGAGGAAATTCTCCAGAGGAGACCGTGTTGCTATGGCACTCAAGGGCGTGACCATGAGGTTCGGTGGCGTCACAGCTGTGATGGACCTGGATTTCAAACTCTTTGAAAGGGAAATTCTGAGCATCATCGGCCCTAACGGAGCTGGAAAATCAACGGTTTTCAACCTTGTCTCGGGAATTTATAAGCCCGTTAAAGGTTCCATTACCTACAATGGGGAAGAGATTTCGGGCCTGAAACCGCATCAGGTACTTCAGGTGGGTATTGCGAGGACTTTTCAGAATTTGAGGTTGTTCAACAAAATGACCGTCCTTGATAACGCCAAGGTCGGTCAATTTTACGGGAACAGATCCGGTCCCTTATCGATCCTCTTCCATCTACCCCGCTACAAGAGGGAAGAGGCCGAAACGGACAGACAGGCCCGGAAAGTACTTGGGCTTTTTGGAAAAAGGCTTACCGGATATCGCCTTGACCAGGAAGCCATATTTCTCTCTTATGCCAACAGGAGACGCCTTGAAATAGCCCGGGCCATTTCTACGAATGCAAAAGTCCTCATGCTGGATGAGCCTTCGGCAGGGATGAATCCTCAGGAGACATCCGAGATAACCCATTTTATCAAAGAACTCCGGGATGTCTACGGCTACACCATATTGCTGATCGAGCACAAACTCAACCTGGTAAGGACCCTTTCAGACAGGGTCATTGTTCTCGATTATGGAAGAAAGATAGCCGAAGGTAGCTATGAAACCGTCGCTAATAGCGCACAAGTCATTGAAGCGTATCTGGGAAGAAAGGGCCGTTAGTAAATGGGAAGCACGCCACTCCTTGAACTCATTGAGGTTGATACTTTCTACGGTAACATCCAGGTGCTCTATGGGATCAATATCGTGATCAATGGGGGGGAACTGATCTGTCTGTTGGGAGGAAATGCATCGGGAAAATCCACGACACTCAAGACCATCCTCGGCGTATGCAAGATCAGAAAGGGGGTCCTGAAACTCAACGGCGAAAGAATCAACGGCCAATCTACGAAGAATATCATCTCAAGAGGCGTGGCCATTGTCCCTGAAAACAGAAGAATTTTCCCCAGGATGACCGTTCTTGAAAACATGGAAATGGGGGCCTATCTTCGGACCGATAGAGAAGAGGTCAAGAGGGATATTGAAAGGATGTTGACCCTTTTTCCCGCCTTAAGGAACAGACTCTTCAATCCGGGGGTCACGTTGAGCGGAGGCGAACAACAGATGCTGGCCATGGTTCGCGCACTCCTTTCCAATCCGACTGTCCTTCTCATGGACGAACCATCCATGGGCCTCGCACCTCTTCTTGTGGATCAGCAATTTGAACTTATTCAACAGGTGAACCAACGGGGAACGGCGGTTTTTGTGGTCGAACAGAATGCCAACATGGCCCTTTCCATTGCAGATCGCGGGTACGTCCTCCAGACCGGATCCATTGTCCTGGCGGATACCGCTGAAAAGCTCCTCAACAATGAAATGATGAAAAGGGCCTATCTCGGAGGAGAGGGTTAGGAGCTCCACATGGACATCCACAGGGAATCTTTTATTTTAGGTATGATGACCGCCTTCGCGGAATGTCTGGCCAACGAAAGCAAAAAGGCGGCCTTTTCTCCTCCCTTCTGCCCGGAGGATTACCCCGTCATCAGGCCTGAGGCGGAGAGAATTGCCGAAGAGCAGTGTATCTCTCTATGGTATGAGGAAAATAATGATATAACATCTTCCAAAAGAATTGTCTGGTTCGTCATGTTCAAATATCCGGAAGTCCTGGATGAATACAGGCGAATCAGAGATGCGGGTCACAATCCCGCCTGGGATCTTGAACGATTCTCTGCTTTGCTCAGTTACGGGACCGCCTGGGGGAAGGGTGCTGAGAAGTTAATTCCCGTCATGCGGGAGAAAGGTACCGGGAAAGCCATGCCCACCGTATCAAGGGTCCTTTTCAAGAATGGAGGCTGGCCCCTTGGGAGGACCTTGACACCATAACCCCTTTCTACTTCTGCGTCCCGATATAGCGACTGGAAAAGGTTCTAAGCCGGTATCCTTCAGCAAAAAAATCAATAAGGCTTACGGCGTCATAGACCGGAATACCCAGAAGTCTCTGGATATCGGACCGAAATGTGATCAAGTTGGTGCACTCCAGGATAACGGCGCCTATGGGCCTTTCCATAAATCGTTCTGCAACCTCCAGCACGCCTTTTTTCAACTCTTTTACATTCAGCTCATTTCCCCTCTCAAGAACGACCTTCTGGAATTCCGAACATCCTTCCATACCTTCAATAATTAACCGGTCTTCTTGTGCGCCTGCGGCCTTTAGGTGCTCGCTTTTTAAAAGATCCACGTGCCCCGTTATGACACCGATCTTTTTCGAATCAGGCAGAAAACCTGAGATGAGAGGGATGAGGTTCAAAGACGATCCCAGAAATGGGATATTTATGGCTTTGGAGATCTCATTTTGAAAAAGGGAAAACAGTCCGCAGTCGGCGGCTATAAAGGCAACGCCTTCCTTTTCCAGATCCGTTGCGGCCTTCACGATCAGCGAGAGATTGTCTTTTCGAATATCAACCAGATCCTGAAAGGGAAAATCCCTGATCACGGCATAACGAACGGGGAAAGGAAATGTCTCGGCATGACCGGGATCGCCCGGGATCCTCGGAATTGTTGAATCCATCATCAAGATCCCAACCAACTGTCCATAGTTAGTCGTCCCCCCTGAGATGCACCCTGCCATGCAAAACCCTCCCTCGAGAAATATGCAAAGGATCAGAAAGCCGCCGCCGGCGAACCGCAAGCGGGATAATCTGAATGGTTGCAGATTTATAGACCTTGACCAAGACCCTGTCAATGATATATTAATCCTATAGGCACAGGGATGCTAGGTCGTGGATTTTTCTGTTTGATATTGATAATACGATTCGAAAAAGATAGAGCGTTTTACTCGAAAAAATACGGTCAGGCATTATGTTAGCGCCGGGCCATCACCGAAGGAGAGCATACGCCATGCAGGGAAACGTCATAGGAACCATTGAGATTTTATTGAACCAACTACAGGACCTGCGAGGTCATCTTTGACTTAGACAAAAAAAAGGAAGACCTCAAAGAACTTGAAAAGGCCATGGGCAGGCCCGATTTCTGGCAGAACGATCAGAACGAGGCGACGCGCATCACTCAGAAGCGGGCTTCTCTGAGAGAACCCATCGAACGCTGGGAAAAATTCTACCGGGAAACCGAGGACGCCAAGATCCTCGCCGAGATGGCCCTGGAAGAAGACGATGCTTCGACACTCAGAGACGTGGAAAAAGACGTCACACGGCTCCAGGAAGAGGTAAAGGGGCTCGAATTTCAATCCCTGCTGGGGGATGCGGACGACAAGCTCAATGCCATCCTGGCCATCAATGCCGGAGCCGGCGGCACAGAGGCCCAGGACTGGGTGGAAATGCTCTACAGGATGTATATCCGATGGTGTGAAGTAAGGGGGCTGAACGTCCAGGTTATTGACTACCTTGAAGGAGACGAGGCGGGCATCAAGAGCGCCACGTTTACGGTGACGGGCCCATACGCCTATGGTTACCTGAAATCCGAACATGGGATCCACCGCATGGTGCGCATTTCTCCCTTTGATGCAACCGGAAGGCGTCATACCTCTTTTGCATCTGTTTCCGTCCTTCCCGAAGTGGACACGAACATTGAGATCGATATCGATGAGAAAGACCTCCGGATCGATACCTACCGTGCCAGCGGCCCGGGCGGCCAGCACGTCAATAAAACCAGTTCCGCCATTCGCATCACCCATTTTCCCACGGGAATTGTAGTTCAGTGTCAGAACGAAAAATCCCAGCATCGCAACAAGGACATGGCCATGAAGGTGCTCCGCTCCAGACTGTACGAGCTTGAAAAAGAGAAACGGGAAGAAAAAAAGCACGAATTGCACGACTCACAAAAAGACATCGCCTGGGGAAGCCAGATCAGGTCCTATGTCTTTAATCCGTACCGCATGGTGAAGGATCACCGAACCAGTCTGGAAGTGGGGGACGTGGAAAAGGTGATGAATGGAGGCATAGACCCTTTTATCGATGCCTATCTCAGGCTGCGCTAGTTATTATCCGCCCTGGTAGATCTGGTCAATACTCTTGATATAATCCTTGATGCCCTTGCTGATCCCCGCCGTCACTTTATCCTGGTAGGCCCTGGTCACCAACCGCTTCCGCTCCAGGGAATTCGTGATAAACCCGGTCTCGACCAGTATGGCGGGCATCTGCGCCCCTATCAGGACATAGAAAGGCGCCTGCTTGACACCCAGGCTCCGGATGGATCCGTAGCGGCCGTTCAGGTCCGACAACACCCCGTTTTCAACCTGATGGGCCAACCTGCTCGATTCGTGGATTTTGGTGTTCATCATGAGATCGTTCAGGATCCGCTCCAGGTCACTGATATTCTTTTCAGACGTGGCATTTTCCCTGGCCGCCAGCATCACCGCATTTTTGTCGGTCGCCATGTTCAGAAAGTAGGTCTCAATGCCGTGCACCTTGCGGTTTCTGTGGGCATTGACGTGGAGCGATATGAAAAGATCCGCCTTTTTCATATTGGCGATGGCCGTTCTTCGTTCAAGGGGCAGGAAGACGTCCTTGTCTCTCGTCAGGTAAACCTCGCAACCGATCTCATTCCTGAGCCTGTCTGCCAGTTTTCTCGCCATAGACAGGGTAATATCCTTTTCCCTTATCCGGCCGAGGTAACACCCGGGATCCTTCCCACCGTGACCCGGATCGATGACGATCGTATTCACATTGAGCCCGAGCTGCCGTGCCAGCGAGACGGTACTGTCCGGCACCTTGGACTTTCTGATGCCCTTACGGACGTGCCGTGTCCTCGGCAAGACCCCGGTCCCCGTGACGGCCCCGTTTTCCTCATGTTTTTTGACATCCACCACGATCCTGAAAGGATCATAGAGGTGAAACACCTTGTAGGTCCCGATGCTGTTGATGTCCAGGACCACCCGGACCATGTTGCTTTGGTACTGGCCGGCCCTTACCCTTTGGAGCAGGTCGCCTTTAATGGGAATTGAGTTATCGATGTCCTTGCTTACCCGCGCGTTTTTCAGGTCCAGATAGAGTCTTCCGGGCCGGTCATTCGTCCGGTCTCTCTTGAGCAGGTGGTGCTCATATTTGACGACAGCTTCCGCGTCAACCACCACCCTGGTATAGTTCTGGGTGGACC
>CAYUCJ010000170.1:0-7082 GCA_964443285.1 uncultured Desulfobacteraceae bacterium
TAGGCATCATTATTTCAAAAGAGATTCGGCCTTTTATCCGCATGGTGGAAGGCATCGAGGAAAACCTGAGAGTGCCGAGTTGTCGAATCTTCTTTGATAAGAGAGGGATGCCTTATGGGTGTGATTCCGGCACCAAAGGATTGGGGCCTGAAAGATTCAGTGTGGTTGTGGCCGTGGGACCTCAAGCCCTGGAGTACCTTATACGCCATGAATGGTCAGGTCCCCTGGTGTACGGGATGGTTCTCAATCCGGATGCCATCACCGGGCATACGGAGAGATTCTGCGGTGTCTCTCTCGACATCCCTTTTTGGGAGCAAATTACTTCAATCCACAAGATCTTTCCCCTTGTACGACGACTGGGCATTCTCTATGATCCGGCGAATAATCAGACAAGATTCGACAGGACTAAGAAAATTTCCGGACTACAAGGGATAACAGTGGTCCCTCTTCTGGTGACGAAAGAAAATCCCATATTCCACCATTTTGAAGAAAAAATTCGGGACCTGGATGCCATTATTTTTATTCCCGATCGCACGGTTATTTCGCAGACCGTTGTCCAATATGTGATAAAAAAAGCCATCCTGCAAGGCATTCCATCTATTGGGTACAATCACTTTTTTCATGATTCAGGCGCCGCGTTGAGCTTCGTTATTGACTATAGGAAAGTGGGGAAGCGTGTGGCCGGGCAGGTCAGGAATATATTGATGGGCAGGCCCTGTGCCCGCCTGGTACCTGATTATAAGATTGTGCTGAATGTTCGAGTAATAGAAAAGCTGAATCTCAGATTGGGCGATAATCTGCCGAGCGCTGTTGAGAGAGATTGATGCATTTTGATTCAATCAATTCGAGGCTGATGTTTGTGGGGATGTTTTTCATCGTAGGGACTGCGGTGATCATGGCGTTAGTGGGGATAGGATTGACTACCAATTACCTGGGCATAAGAACACATGAAAATTTTAAATTGCTCGCTTCATATATTGCTCGCAACGTGGAATTGGGAATCCTCTTGGAAGATCGCCGCATGATCGAGAAGTCGGTAAAGAATATGCTGGAACAGAAGGACATTGAAAATATCCTGGTAAGGTCAAGCACGGGAGAATCCCTTGTCAATGTAGGAAAAATCAAGGGAGACGGCCTTGAGGAAAAAGTGGAAGCCCCGGTTACACCTGCCCATATGGCAACTGAAGACCTTCTGTTCACTAAGGGTGGGGAACAAAAAGAGATAGGAAGCGTGATACTGACTTACTCCAGGAGGAGCCTGAATAAACTGAAACGAACCATGACCCTTCAATTCATCCTGATAGCGCTCGCCCTTTCCTCCATACCCGTAACAGTATATTGGCTGCTCGCACGGTCCATTATCGCTCCCCTGAGAGACCTTTTGGAAGTCTCCGGAAAGGTTTCGGAAGGAAATATGGATGTCAGGGCAAGAGGCGGGCGTCTGCTGGAAACCAGGACATTGGCGAGGGCGTTCAACAACATGCTTCTGGCAATTAAAAGACACCAGAAAGAACTGGATGAGGCATACAGGAATATATCAAAGCAGCATGCCCTGGCCGAGGTGGGAAAGTTTTCCATGATGGTGGCACATGAGATAAAGAACCCACTGGCCATCATAAAGGGCAGCCTGGATATATTGAAAAAACCGGACCTGCCCGAAAAGACAAGAGAAACTATGTTTGACTACCTGAATGAGGAAATAGGCCGAATGAACAAACTCGTTGAGGATTTCCTGCTCTTTTCCCGGCCGGGTGAGCCGGTTTTCACTGAATTGGAAATGAACCAGATGGTAAACGATATCGTAAGAAAGATGGAAATAATGAAGAAAGAAGACATGCCGGAAACGGTGCTGCATATCGAAGAAAAGGAATGCGTCCTTTCGTGCGACCGCCATCTCATGGAGAGATCGATCCTGAATATCCTCAGAAATGCAGTTGAGGTATCCGGCGCCGGCGATGTAGTGGAAGTGGGTACGGTTTCAAATGAAGATCACTGGATGGTGTGGGTGAAAGACAATGGTCCGGGAATCGGTTCCGCAGATTTGACCCGGGTGTTTGAGCCTTTTTTTACCACCAAGGCGAAAGGAACGGGCCTTGGCCTCGCGGTGACCAAGGGGATTGTCGAGGCCCACGGTGGACAGATCTTAGTCAGGAACCGCAATGCAGGCGGAGCCTCTTTTGAAATCAGACTCAACAGAAAAACCAGGTGAGTAATGTGGAACCATGATCACATCGCTCTCGGTATTGTCTGGAGATTGAACAATGGCGCATATTCTTGTCGTGGATGACGAAGCAAAGGTGAGGGCTATTCTCAAGATTATGATTTCGGCCAAAGGTCATGATGTTGAGGAAGCTTCTGATGGGAATGAAGCACTTTCAAAACTCGAAACCGAAACCTTTGATATGGCCATTACGGATATCAGGATGGGTGGTCTGGACGGTATGGGTCTGCTGAAGGCCCTCAAGGATAGGGATATCGGATGCCCGGTCGTTTTTATTACCGCCTATGCCAGTCTTGAATCGGCTGTAGAGGCGCTCAGATTAGGGGCTGCCGACTATCTGGTAAAACCCTTTGAAGAGAAGCAGGTGCTCCTTGCGGTTGAACGGGCCCTCGGAGTGGGGCGGATTATGTCGGAAAATGTGCGACTGAAAAGGGCCCTGTCCCACGAAAGCCGGGAGGAGGATGGCATCTTCGTATCCAGGGCCATGAAAGAAGTGGAGAGGGCCGCCTTGAAGGTCGCTCCAAACATGAGCACCGTCCTGATAAGCGGGGAGTCGGGGACCGGGAAAGAGGTCGTCGCATGGCTTATTCACAGGATGAGCCGCATGCGCGACGGACGGTTTGTGGATGTCAATTGTGCAGCCATATCACCCACGCTGGTGGAGTCCGAGTTGTTCGGCTACGAAAAAGGCGCCTTTACCGGGGCTGATCGCAGAAAGGAAGGAAAATTCGAGTTTGCCGATGGAGGGACTTTGTTCCTGGATGAAGTGGGCGATTTGCCATTGGACATGCAGGCCAAGCTCTTGCGGGCCATCCAGGAAAAGAGTATCCAGAGGGTCGGCGGCAACAGGACTACCCCGGTGGATACACGGCTCATATGCGCGACAAATCAGGACCTGGAAGGGCTTGTAGCACAGGGGAAATTCCGGGAAGACCTCTATTACCGTATCGCTGTTTTCCCGATTCATGTACCACCCTTGAGGGAAAGAAGAAACGCCATAGTCCATTTGGCGACCTATTTTATCAAAAAAGTGGCAAAGGTTCGTGAAGGCATCAACGAGGTCCTGACAGCGGGAGCCGCAAGGATGCTCATGGAGTATCCGTGGCCGGGGAACGTTCGTGAACTGTCCAATGCAATGGAGCGTGCAGTCATTTCAAAATCGGGCAGACTGCCTGTTACCTCCGATGATCTCTCCTTTCTCCAAAGGAAAGGCCTTTCAATATCACAAGGAGACGGCTTGATCAACCTGCCGCCTACCGGTATAGATTTTGACAAATTGCAGCGTTCGGTGATATCCCAGGCCATGAGGATGACGGCTGGCAATCAGAGTTCGGCTGCCCGTCTCCTGGGTTTGTCCCGCGCCAGATTCAGGACGATGCTAAAGCTGAGTGAGGAGTAATGAGGACTGCTCATTATTTAAAAATGAAACGAATAGGTCTTTTTTCTTATGCATGGGCGATGCTCCTCTTCCTCCTCGTCTGTCCGTCCATATGGGCTGGAGGGACCGGAGCTGAAAAGGATGACACCATTCTGATGTTTGTAGGAGAAGATACCCCCGTGGTTACTGTGGCATCCAGGGGCCCCGAGAGTCCTGCCGCAGCGCCTGCCATCGCAACCGTAGTGGATCGCAGGACCATAGAAGAAAAGGGTTATCAAACGCTTGGGGAGTTGTTGGACGCAGAAGTTGGTTTTTACATGGCCCCCAGGGCCAGGGGAACAGTCCCGTATTTGAGAGGGATTCCCGAGGGCATTCTCTTCCTATACGATGGTGTTCCGGTGACCATGGATGTGACCAAACAATTGCATCCCCTGGACAGGGAACTCTCTCTCAAAGGGGTGGAGCGGGTGGAAATTATCCGGGGGCCTGCCTCCGTATTGTGGGGACCGGATGCGTACGCCGGCGTAGTGAACGTCGTCCCCATGCGGGGGAGGGACAATCCGGGTGTAAAAACAGGTGTTTTTGCAGGATCGAATGAGTTGAAGGGAGGGTATCTCAACTGGGGAGCCAGGGGAAATCACTGGGATGCGTTTCTTTCAGGATATGGCGCCGGCGAAACCTATTTTGATGACACGTATACGGTAAGTAAACCCATCGGACAAGCCGGGTCGGACGGTGCCGCGGAAGGTCACGTCGGGCCTTCCCGGTACAGGGAGTTGACGGGCAATTTCCAGGCGGGCGACTGGCTTTCCGTATCCGGCCGTTTCTCGGATTTTGAGCGGCGCTACACCCTGCACGATCCGGGAACACTTAGCTGGGGAGGGGAACGCCAGTCTCCCATAAGTTACCTCAAGACAACACTGACCAAGACCATCGGACCTTCTCACTGGACCCTGAGCGGATACTACCAGGATATCCGGTATCAGGTCACGGACGTGGACCTGGAAAGGGAACAGAGAAACCGGATCTATTCCGGCGAATTGCTCTGGGACAGGCGTCTATGGGGAAAGGGGCTCCTAACTGCCGGCCTGAGTTACCGGAAAAACAACGTGGAGGGCGCTCTGGTCAGGGACGGATTCCTGCCGGATTTTTTAAAACCCGGCAACACTATTTTTGTGCCGGAAGTGCAGCAGGCCGATTACAACAATACATTGAAATCCGCGTTTTTTCAGTATCTCCACACATGGAGAAATCTCGGCTGGTGGGCCGGGGGGAGGATTGATGATCATTCCCAGTACCCTTCCACATTCAGTTACAGCCTCGGCGTCAACTGGTCCTTTTCGCGGGAGCTGCGTTTTAAGGCCGCCTACGGCACCGCCTACAGGAGCCCTTACTCCGGACAACTGTTCGGCGGAACTTCTTTTGACCCCGAGGGGATCAGCACCTTTAACCTCCAGGCCGCCTGGAATCCGTCGGCCGGGAAGTCCCTTACCGTCACGGGGTTTTCGAGCCGGCTGACTGATCACATCCAGGAGAGTCCGTACGGGGGCTTGTCCATCCCCTCGGACCAGAGAGTGCAGGGACTGGAGTTTGAAGGTCGATTCGGTCTGACGGATGCCCTGGACCTTTCCTCCGCCTTGACCGTCTTGGATGATGGTGGAGGCCATGTCTCCTATCGCACACTCAAATACACCTTTGTAAGACCGGACGGCACCAGGGAAAACGTCTATGACGCCTGGGGGGAACCTTTCTATGTGGGGGCTGATGTTATCGGCCGGCTGGGTCTGACCTATCGATTCCGCTCGGATGCCAGTGTTGCCCTGGACGTAACCAAGACCAGCAAGGTACCCTACAGTTTCACGGAAGACACCATCTGCGGCAAATACGACCAGCCGTTGCTCCTGGGGCTGACTTTCCGCCTGAAAGACCTGTTGCTGAAGAACAGCACCCTCACCTTGCGGGGAAAAAACCTCCTTGACGGAGATTACCGTGTGCCCGGGGTCTACGGGCCGGTTGAAGGAGAGCCGTTTTCCCTATATGTGGAGTGGTCCGTCGGGTTCTAGCGGCGTCCTGCCTCCCTGCACCCCCGGATTATATTCGTGAAAGGGAACTGGTTAAATTTGACCAACTCTGTTCAAAATGGGACAGGCCCGGCGTTTTTAGACTTCCTCGCTCCAGGGAACAAATCCGGGCGAACGGGGACCGGGCAATAGAGGAAATGAGTTCCCAGGCGTTTTCCTGTCATCCGGCACATAACTTGCTTTAATATTTAAGGCCTCCTTCTTCGAAATTGGCGTCAGGGGCCGTACGATCATGAAAAATATGAAAAAACTTATTCTCATTCCCTTCGTTCTTCTGATTTTCCTTGTCCTCCCCAAGCCGGGGTGGTGCGATGAGGAGGAGAATGCCTCGCTGTTTCTGTGGCATCTGATAAACGAGGCACGAGCCCATCCGAAAAGCACCATCGAGTTGCTCGGCATAGACGAGGCCGCCGCCCGACAGGCCCTGGGGGACGAACAGTGGGTCATTGATCAAGGTCTTCCGCCCCTCGCCTGGAATGATGAACTGACGCAGGCGGCCTCGGGGCACGGAAATGATATGATCGCCCATCTCTATTACAGCTCCGCGGGACTTGACGGGAGCACGCCGGGAGAGCGCATGAGGGCCGCAGGATACGATCCTGTCTCTGAAGGGGAGACCCTGGGCGCCCTGTCGTTTTCCGGATTCATAGGCCCCATGGAAGCGGTGAAGGTGGTCTTTGGAAACTGGGTTCGTGATGAACTCAATCCTGCGCGGCAGAAGGATCGCGAGATCTTCAATCCTGACTTCCAGGAGATGGGGGGGGCCTTCATCGGGGCGGTGCTCCATCTTGGCGGGAATATCCCTCCGAACGTCTATCTGGCGGTGGCGGAATTCGCCCGACCAGTGGAATCTCACCCGTATTTGATCGGCAATGTGTACCGGGACCTCAACCACAACGGGTCAATGGAATCGAATGAGGCTGTGGTCGGTGCTACGGTTGTTGTCGGCGGCATTGGTTCGGCGGGAAGCGCCCAGGTTGTTTCCGGAGCGTTCGGAGAATATCAGGCGGATTTGCCCGGGAGTCGGCTTATCATCATCGATGTGGCGGGTGACAGGGGTCCATTGATCACGGGATTTCTTGCTGCGGGCGGGGGAAGCAGCTCGCGCCTGGTCGATTTGTCGGTTCCCTAACCTCTTTTCCGATGAGGGCCTTTGCCGGGCAGAGCGTGAAATGGCATGACTTTTGCTAAAGGGTATGGGGTATGATTTCACTTGACAGTGATGAGGCTTCTGGATATTAGTCCCCGTGGCGATTTGGTTGAGCACCTGGAGAGAGTTTTGTGGTTCCGGCGTCGGCGTCACGGGCGCCTATAAATTATGAAGCTGTTTCGGAAAGGAGGTGATGGCTGCGGTTCGGATAACACAGTGTAGATTTTCGTGAGGATGTTGGATAAGGGAAAG
>CAYUCJ010000171.1:0-7065 GCA_964443285.1 uncultured Desulfobacteraceae bacterium
TCAGCAGTTCCCCGGCAAGCACACCGGATACGCCCATGGTTTCAGAGAGAGAGTCCGCAGCGAGTCCGTGGACATAGGGCCCTGCAACCGCAGCGTCTTTCAGGGAAAATCCCCTAGCAAGGAGCCCCGCAATCAGCCCGGTCAGAACATCGCCCGAACCCCCGGCGGCCAGGGCAGGATTGCCTGTGGGATTGACGTAAAGCCTGCCGGCGGGCGTTCCCACCAGTGTCCTGGCCCCTTTGAGGACGAGAAAACAGTTGTGATTGCCGATACATCCATCGACCGCACTGATACGATCTTTCTGGATTTCCCCAGTCTGGAGGCCCGTGAGTCTGGCCATCTCACCGGGATGGGGTGTCAGAATGGTTCGATGGGCCCCCTGTTGCAGTACTTCCATGCCGCCGACAATGGCGTTCAGTCCATCCGCATCGATGACCATGGGCAACGGGCATTCTGAAACGGTTTTCCTGACCAGTTTCACAGTCTCAGGGTGCGTGGAAAGGCCGGGCCCGATAAGCACGGCGGTTTTTCCCCTGAAGAGGGCCTCAATTTCTTCCCATGCCCCTCTTGACAGATGGCCCGTTCCTGTTTCCGGCAGAGGAACGGTCATGGCCTCTGTCAGCTTGACTTCGAGTATGGCATTGAGCGATTCCGGAATCCCCAGAGTCACCAGCCCGGCGCCCCCTCGCAGCCCGCCCAGAGCGGTTAGTGAAGCGGCGCCTGTCTTTCCTCGGGATCCCGCGAGGACCAGGAGGTGCCCCCTGTTTCCCTTGTGGATATCTCCTCTCTCATTACCAAAGCCCTCTGCAAAATCGGCAGGTTCCGTAAGGGTAAATCTCCCGGGGACCCTTTTGGCAATCGCCTCGGGGATGCCGATATCGATTCTCACCAGTCGGCCGACCCGTTCTGCTCCCGGAAAGATGCACTGCCCAAGCTTTGGGAAACCAAACGTCACGGTGAGACTCGCTTTAACTCCAATACCCATGATCCGTCCGGAGTCCGCATTGACCCCTGACGGTATGTCTATGGACAGGATGGGCTTCCCGGCTGAATTGATCCATTCGATGGCGGTAGCGTAAAGGCCTTGCACAGGGGTATTCAAACCGGTGCCAAGGAGGGCATCTACAATGTAGTCGCCGTCTTTCAGAAGCGCACTCACACCGCCCCATTTTTCAAAGGAGGGAATCTCCTGGATCTCCATATCCATGCCCTGGATGATTCCCAGATTCGTGCGGGCGTCGCCTGATATACGATCCAGGGACGACAATACCAGAACGATAGGATTGAGCCCCGCCTCCTGGAGATAGCGTGCGACCACATAACCGTCTCCGCCATTGTTGCCGCTGCCGCACAGCACGACAACCTTTTGTTCTCGTGACGGGGAGAACTGCTCCAGGAAGAACCTGGCTGAACCTCTACCGGCGTTTTCCATGAGAACCATGCCGGGGAGCCCCAGTTCTTGAATGGTTTTCCTGTCCATATCCCGCATTTCAGAGGCTTTGACCAGTCTCATTGCCATCCTCCAATACGACCATGGCGATTCCGTACTCTCTTTCGTCCGTGAGGCTCAGGTGGATACCCGTGATATGCCTGTCCGTACACTTTCTGGCGGATTCGCCGAAGAGCCTCAGACCCGGCTTGCCTCCCGGTTCATTGTACACCTCGATGTCCCGCCACGCAATGCCACCTCTCATCCCCAAGCCCATGGCCTTGCTGAATGCCTCTTTAGCAGCGAACCTGAGGGCAAAAGCTGATGGAGCGTAGGCCTTTTTACGGCAGATCGCGATTTCCGTGGGAGAAAAGACCCGTTGCACAAAGCGGTCGCCCCACCTTTCCAGTATCCTCTCCATCCGCTCGGTTTTGACCAGGTCCACCCCTATGCCGTATATCATGGGAATTCGGTTGCCTCGAAGGATTAGAACCCCTTAACCAGCTTAACCATGTCCCGGATCGCCTTGTCAAGCCCCACCAGAACGGCCCGGGCCACAATGCTGTGTCCGATACTGTACTCCTCAATCTGGGGAAGTGTTTTGAAAGGTTTGATATTGACGTAATTGAGACCGTGACCGGCACTGATCCGGAGGCCCTTTTCGTGGGCCGATTCAACGGCAAGCCTGATGCCTTCAAAAAGTCCGGATGATTCCGACTCTGTTTTTGCCTCGGAATAGTGACCCGTGTGGATTTCCACGATGTCACCGCCGCAGTCGCGTGCTGCTCTTATTTGTGCCGGATCAGGGTCCACAAAAAAACTGACCAAGATCCCCTCTGATTTCAGACGATCCACCGTTCCCTTGTAATGATCCACATTGGACAGAACGTTCAGTCCTCCCTCCGTCGTGAGTTCCTGCCGTTTTTCCGGGACCAGTGTAACCAGGTCAGGGTGCGTCTTGAGCGCGATGTCAACCATTTCATTGACAGCGGCCATTTCCATGTTCAATTTGGTCTTGACCGTCTGGCGCAGGAGAGCCAGGTCTCTGTCCTGGATATGCCTCCGGTCTTCCCTGAGGTGACAGATGATGCCTTCCGCACCTGCCAATTCAGCGAGTCCCGCCGCCAGCACCGGGTCCGGTTCATCAATCCCCCTTGCCTGGCGAACGGTTGCCACGTGATCCACATTGACCGCTAACCTAGCCATTCACTCCTCCTCAAACAGTTGTCTTAACCGGGTTTCCTCTTCCTCCATTCTGCAGGCTTCGGCTTCTGATCGCTCATGGTCAAAACCGAGCAGGTGGAGGATGCCGTGTATGAGCAGACGGTTGATCGTCTCCTCCGGGCGTTCTTCCAGATCCCGTGATTCCCTGAGGGCCGTGTCCAGGGAGATCACCACGTCGCCCAACATGGGTGACGGGATGTCCTTTCCGGTCTCATCCGCCATGGGAAACGCCAGAACATTGGTCGGCCCCGATTTTCCCCGGTATCGACGATTCAATTGAGCTATGTGTTCGTCGTCTGTAAAGAGAACACTGAGCTCCTTGTCATGACAGCCCAAGTCGCTTAAGACTTTCCTCAGGTTTTTCCTGATCTCCCGGCGAGGTATCCCGGCTGTTTGTGTTTGAAAATTGATCTGAATTTCCATTGCTCTGGTTTTTCGCCACGGCCGTCCTGCCGGTCGGTTCGGGGTATTCCACCCGGTGATGGTAGATACCGCTCAGGGCCTTATTGAAATTCCTGGCGATCTCATTCAGGTCCTTAAGAGTCAATTCACATTCGTTGAGCTGCCCGTCGGAAAAGACCCTGTTCATGATTTTCTGGACCATCCCCTGGAGTCTTGCCACTGTGGGCTCGGCAAGGGTCTTGGTTGCTGCTTCAACGATGTCCGCAAGCATCACGAGCCCCGCCTCCTTGGTCTGGGGTTTGGGCCCCGGGTATCGAAAATCTTCCTGCTTGACCTGGGACACCTTGGCTTCTTTTCGCTCGGCCTGTTCCTTGGCCTTCTCGTAGAAAAACTGGATCAGGCTCTTGCCGTGATGCTGGCGGATGATATCGATGATCTCTCGCCCAAGCCGATGCTCGCGCGCCAGCTCCACGCCATCCTTGACGTGAGAGATGAGGATCAGTCCGCTCATGGAAGGGGCCAGTTTTTCGTGCTTGTTCTCACGCTGCCCCTGGTTTTCAATGAAGTAGAGGGGTTTTCTCATTTTTCCGATGTCGTGGTAATAGGCGGCGACTTTTGCCAGGAGCGGATTGGCGTCGATGGCCTCGGCTGCTGCTTCAACCAGGTTGCTTACGATGACGCTGTGGTGATAGGTCCCGGGCGCCCGGACCATGAGTTCCTTGAGAAGCGGCTGATCGAGGCTCGCGAGTTCGAGCAGCTTGATGTCGGTTGTAAAGCCGAACGACATCTCCACAAGAGGCAGGATGCCGGTGGTCACGACGCCTACCAGTATGCCGCCGAGAAAAGCCGACACACACGCGACGCCCGCCTCCACACCGTAGGATGAACCATGAAGGATCTCCACTGAAAGGGCCAGGACGACATTTACGGCACCCACATTCAGCCCTGCCCGGATGAGGGTCCCCCTTTCACGGCAGTCTCTTACTCCATAGGCGGCCATGAGGTTGCCGATCAGAAAATACATGAAGAAGTCAATCTCACCGCCAATGACCACGGATGCGAGGATTGCAAGGATAACAGAGAAGATAACCGCCACTCTGAAACCCTGGAATATGGATATTAACATGGCGCCCGTGGCCACGGGGATGACAAAAAACAGTATCCGGGGTCTCATAAAGCCGAATCCCCGGGCGACTTCTTCGGCAACCAGCCTGGACGCCATGGTGACCAGAAAAACGACCAACACGGTAAGGGCGCAGAAAAAGATGTCTTTGACTTCTCCCCGCGAGGGGCCTCCAGCCATCAATCCCATCATATAGGTGGCTGCCAGAAGAAAGGCGATGAGGACGGCCATGGCAGGCGCCTGACCCATCCTGTCCTTCCAACCGGAGATGCTGTCTTCTTCGGCAAGCTTGAGGAGTTGCTCGGGCTTGATTCTTTCCCCTTCTCTCAAGAGCATCTCCCCCCTCTTGATCTTGAAATAAAAGGGTTTTACGGAATTTTCAGCGTCACTTTTCCTGAGTTCCGTCTGGCGTTTATTAAAGGTCAGATTCGGTTTGATCAGAAGCGAGGCAAGCTTGATGGAGAGGGCGGCCAGGGAGTTGGGTGCAATGAATCGCCTGAGGGAGCTTTCCTGGCTTTCCAGAAATGCCCTGGCCTGATTCAGGTCGTAGAACCGGTTGAGGTCGGTGACTTTGACCTCCTTTTCCAGATGAACGCGGCGCAGAAGGATCCCTTTGCCGGTCTCATCCAGGAGCATCGCCCGATTGCTGACGACCCCTCGATTGAGGACCTGGGTCACCAGTTTGATAACGGCATTTTCAATTTCAGGGGGGAAGAGGCTCTCTTGCAGGGCCTGGAAGAGGCTTCCATCGGGCTCGATTTCGAGTATCTCGAAAAAACGGTCTTTTAAGGATTCCGCCGGCGAAACAGTTTCCTCGGAGCTGTCTTTTCCGGTCACGGGGGCTGGTTCGCTGAGGTATTGCCTCCCTTCAGCAAAGGCCTCCCTGAGCCTCGTAACCAAATTGTTTCCCGTGGGATCAAAGTCGTAAACCGAGAGAACGTTCCTCACGGCTTCCTGGCGTTTTTCCTCGGTCAGTGCCCCGTTTTCCACCAGAAAATCCCTGGTGGCCTTGATGTCATGATCGGCCACATCACCCAGAACGTATTGATGGGGTCTGACGAGAATTTTCGGAAAAAGGAGGAGGGAGATGATGATGCTCAACCCCATGAGAATCAGCCACTTCCTGTGTTCCGGCTTGATCCGTATTTTTTCCGAAGAGGTCTTGCTGGAAAGGGGAAGTGGATCAATATCACCCTTTTTTTGGCTCCGGCCTCTCTTGATGGATAGGGTCTTTTTCTTATCTGCCATTGGTCATAGCGAATGGGGCCGTTCCGAGACGATCCTCCCCGGGCTTTTCGCGGTTCCGCTTCTTTTCCATGTTTTCATACGCCTCAATGATGGCCTGCACCAGGGGGTGGCGTATGACATCCTTCCTGGAGAAGTGGACAAAGCTCATTCCTTTGATGCCCTGCAGTATCCGAGAGGCCTCGATCAGGCCGGAGGTCTTTCCGTTGGGAAGATCAATCTGCGTGATATCTCCTGTGATGACGGCCTTGGAACTGAACCCGAGCCGGGTCAGGAACATCTTCATCTGCTCGGAGGTTGAATTCTGGGCCTCATCCAAGATAACAAACGAGTCATTCAGAGTCCTCCCCCGCATGAACGCGATTGGGGCCACCTCTATGACGCCCTGCTGGATGAGGCGCGAAGCGCTCTTGAAATCCATCATGTCATGGAGGGCGTCGTATAGCGGTCTGAGATAGGGGTTCACTTTTTCATAGAGATCTCCCGGCAGGAAACCGAGATGCTCCCCGGCCTCCACGGCGGGTCTGGCCAGGACCACACGATTGACCTCCCTGTTGAGAAGAGCGGAAACGGCCATGGCCATGGCAAGGTAGGTTTTCCCCGTCCCTGCGGGTCCGATGCCGAAGACAATATCAAATTTTCGGATATTGTCTATGTAGGTCTTCTGATTGACCGTCTTCGGAGTGATCACCTTTTTCTTGGAGGAGATATAGACCTCATCCTTGAAAATGGCGGCCAGATCAGCTGAAGGGTCGCCACTGAGGATGCGGATGGCATAATCCACATCATTGGCATAGATGGGTTTCTTGGCCTTGATAAGACCATAGAGCTGCCTGAGAACGTTCTCGCCCAGATCGACTTCCCAATCCCCGCCCTGGAGCGTCAGGTCGTTGCCTCGCACGTGAACGGTAAGCCCAACCTTTTCCTTAAGAACACGGAGATGGGCGTTCTGCTCGCCACAGAGGCTGCGAACCAAATCGTGGTTCCCGAAGGTGATTTTTTTGCGTACCTCTTTGTCATCCGGTGGTGCTGTTTTGCCCAAATAGTTACCTCATTGCTTAAAGGCGGGTCGGGCAGGCGCCTGCCTATCGGCCGAAGGCCTGAAATGCGATTTGTCGCCTCCTCGGCCGATTGTCGAAATCCAGTAACACGATCTGCTGCCAGGTGCCGAGCGCCATTCTACCTTCAATCAACGGAATAAGCAACGACGGTCCAAGCAGCGCCGCCCGGACATGGGAATAGCCGTTGCCGTCTCCCCATCTCTCGTTGTGCTCGTAATAGCTTTCCCGGGGTGCCATCCGTTCTATGGCCTTTTTGAGATCGTTGATCACGCCGCTCTCAAATTCGATGGTGGTCAGAGCCGCCGTGGACCCGGGGATAAAGAGCGTGATGAAACCGTTCCGTACTTCGCGTCTGGAAATCTCCCCGATCACAAGCGGAGTGATATCGAGCACATCCGTTTCTGCGGAGGTTTGAACGTTGATTACGCTATTTTCAAGAGTTCCTTCCAATCTGCGGCCTCAAATAGGCTCCTGACCATCGAACTCGTGAGACACCATTGCCGGGCAACCAAACCATTTACCATATGCCAAACATTCATGCAAGCAAAAGGCAGCCTATGAGCAACTGAGAGGAGGGGTCC
>CAYUCJ010000172.1:0-7036 GCA_964443285.1 uncultured Desulfobacteraceae bacterium
GGAACGGAACCGCCTTGGTCCAGAACACGATGTTCGGCTTGATGAAGACCTTTGCGCCGGGGGACAGATGGTCCAGGCCGCGGGAAAGATCCACGGCCCTGCGGACGGACTCCAGCGGTTTTTCATATGGGACGATGGAAACCAAAGACTGGTTCATGAGGTCCTCCTGAGGCTCTCCCCCCAATTCTGCGCATCGTCATGAAGGGGAGGAGATGGAAAAAATGCAGGGCAATTAATCGGCCCGTAGAGCAAATTTAGATGGTCAACGACAACGCGTCAAGTAAAAACGAACGTTCGCTCTTTTTTTCTTGACGCCATTGGGCCGTCCTTGTAACTATCAGAGGGAAGCGTCCCAAAACAGGCCGCTCATGATCCATATACGTCACGAAGGACAACATGCACAGGGAAGCCCAAATCCACCACATGACTTTTGCTTAATGAGTTTCATCGGATCGGAGGATTCTCGACCAATGGAAGCAATGCCGGTTTCAAAAAGGACAGACATGAATTATGCGGATTTTGTAAAATTGGTCAAGATTTCGAAAGAGGATATTTATCTGCGTACGTTTGAAGAGAACCGGGAACGGATTCTGGTCAAAAAGGAAGCCACTGTCGTCAAGAATATGGAGAAAATTTTTGACGCGACCCTTCGGATCAGCAACCGAAAAGGATTCCAGGCCATGACCATGCGCGACCTCAGCAGGGAGGCCGGGCTGAGTATGGGGGCGCTTTATTCCTATTTCCCGAGCAAGGAAAAACTTCTGGAGATCCTGCAGAAGCAGCACCGCAGGGTGGCCAGGCGGATTTTCGAGAAATGCGTGGGAGACATTGGGGGGGCACAAGCCAAGCTGCGGGCGGCCATCAGGACCCACCTGTTCTTGAGCGAGATCATGCAATCCTGGTTCTATTTTTCTTTCATGGAAGCCAAAAACCTGGTCAAGCCGGAAAGGGATCGAACCATCGCCGGCGATATGTACACCGATGGGATGTTTGCCGAGATCCTCCGCCAGGGCCAGGCAGAGGGCGTCTTTGTCCTTCACGACCAGCAGCTGGCCGCCAACGTGATCAAGGCGGTGCTCCAGGATTGGTACCTGAAGCGCAAAAAGTACGCCAAGCAGAATTATAGCGTTGACGATTACGCCGGTTTCGTCCTGGAGTTTCTGGAAGGGTATCTGACCGGCAAATGAGCAAGACTGAAAACTTAGGAGGTAAAGCCATGCGAGAAATGAGAGATGTGGTGATAGCAGGGTACCTGAGGACGGCCCAATCCAGATCCAGACCGACCGAACCCGGAAGAGACGTATTTCACAAGCTGAGAGCCGACGATCTGCTGGCGCGGCTTCTCCCGGAAGTGCTCAAGAGAAGCCGGGTCAATCCCGAGGAGGTGGATGATTTCCTGGTGGGATCGGCTGTGGGTGTCAATGAGAATTGGACCTACGGTGGTCGATACCCGCTCTTTCTCGCCGATCTGCCGCAAACCATTCCGGCCAAATTTGTGGACCAGCAGTGCGGATCGGCCATGGCCGGGATCCATATCGGATTCCTGGAAATCGCCGCGGGGTTTGCGGACACGGTCCTGGTGGGGGGAATGGAGCATATGACCCGAAACTACGGTCCTCTCCTGAGGGACAAGGAAGGCGCTATCAGCCCCAATCCCCGCTTCCTGAACGACGAAGCTATGGAGCACTGGGACTATCGGACGCTCTCGAATATGGGGTTCACCGCAGAGAAGCTCTTCTCACAGACGGTTTTCACCCGGGAGGACATGGACCGATGGGGCACCCGATCCCATAACCTGGCCGAACATGCTCAAAAAGCGGGCTTTTTTGATGGGGAGATCCTGCCGATAGAGGCGGAACAGGCGGACGGCTCCATGATGACCGTGGACCGGGATATGGCCGTGCGGCATGGGGCCACGCTGGAGGGCACCGGCAAACTCAAACCGGCCTTCAAAGAAGACGGGGTCATCACGGCCGGCAACGCGTCCCCGTTGAATGCGGGGGCCACTGCTTTGATCCTCATGTCCAAGGACAAGGCCCGGACCCGCGGTCTCAAACCCATGGCCACTATTCGTTCAATCGGCTTTGCGGGGGTGGACCCCACGATCATGGGAACCGGCCCGGTACCCGCATCCCGGAAGGCCCTGGAGGCGGCGGGAACGGAAGTTCCGGATATCGACTACTGGGAAATCAACGAGGCCTTCGCCATCGTGGCCCTCAACTGCATCAAAGAGCTCGGGATTGATCCGGATCGCGTCAATATCATGGGCGGCGGTACGGCCATCGGACACCCACTGGGTGCCACGGGCAACCGGCTGGTGGGGACCCTTGCACGAATCCTGGAGCTGAAAGACGCTCGCTGGGGTCTGGCCAATGCCTGCTGCGGAGGCGGACAGGGGGTGGCGACCATCATCGAGAGGGAAGCATATGACTGGTGACCGCCGCCCTGGAGCAGGACCCGGATCGATTCTACTGATCCGGAGGGCGGGAACAAAGTAGAAATTCATGAGACAAAGACGTGAAAAAAGCGCTTGAATATGTTGTTAAACCCGTTTTTAAAGTCCTGGATGACACGGCTTCAGCGTATCCGGATCGGATCGGGTTTGTTGAACCGGGAAAGGGGGAATACACCTACGGGGAAATCAAAAACCTGTCGGATCTCCTGGCGGCGAAACTTCTGAGAGACGGGCTGGAAAAGGGAGACAGGGTTCTGGTCTTATTGCCCAATTGTATCGAATTCGTGGTATCCTATTATGGCATCCAGAAGGCTGGCGGCATTGTGGTGCCGCTGAACATCCTCCACACCGACCGGGAATTAGGGAAATATCTACCTGTTGTCGAGCCCGCAGGGGTCGTAGCCTCATCCGATCTCTATGAGGACCTGGAGTCCCTGAGCCGCCTGGGGGGCTTCAAGTATATGGTTCGAGCCGGGTTCGACTCCTTCCTGGAAACGCTCGGGGAACGGTCCCCTTCCGGGACCGATTTTCCCCAGATCAATGTCTTCGAGGATCTCGCCGTGATTCCCTTTTCGAGCGGCACCACAGGCGTCCCCAAAGGAGTCGCACTCACCCACAGCAATCTCTGCTGCAATATCCAGCAGATCATAGACGCCCATGAACTCTTCCAGGAAGACATCTTTGTCAATCACCTGCCCTTCTTTCACATCTACGGGATGAATGTTCTTGTGGGTTCGCCGGTTTTCTTGGGAGCCAGGCAGATCATCCTCAGAGGTCTAGAACCCGAAATCCTGTTCGATGCCATTGAGTCATACGGCGCAACGGTCATGTTTACCGTGCCGGCTGCGTTGAATCACCTGGTCAAACATTTCGATCTTTCCCCGAGGAATTTGAAGAGCCTCCGATTCCTCAACATCGGTGGGGGACCACTCACTCCCGAAATCGGTGCAGCGTTTACATCGACCACGGGCGTCACCGTCAACCAGGCCTACGGTCTTACGGAATCCTCGCCCACCACCCACGCCAACCCCCTGGTCAGGATCAAACACGACTCCATCGGCCTTGCCATAGCGGATACCTTTGCCAAGATCGTTGATCCCCGGACTCTCCAGGAGGTGGAATCGGGGAAAACGGGCGAACTCTGGATCAAAGGCCCGCAAATCATGAAAGGGTATTACCGGAATCCGGAGGCGTCCCAACGGACCCTCGTCGATGGATGGCTGAGAACGGGAGACATCGCCTGGGTGGACGGCGAGGGCTATACCTTTATCGTGGACCGGCTGAAAGAACTCATCAAATACAAATCCTACCAGGTGCCACCCACGGAGCTGGAAAATCTGTTGTTGGAAATGGCGGAGGTCGTTGACTGTGCGGTGGTGGGCAAACCCGATGAAGAGGCCGGGGAACTTCCCGTGGCGTTCGTTCAACCGGGAGATCGGCCGGTGACGGAGGAATATATCAAGGAATACGTGGCATTGCGCGTCGCCCCCTATAAGAAGATCCGGCAGGTCATTTTCGTCGACGCCATACCGAGGGCCGCATCAGGCAAAATCCTGAGAAGGTCTTTGAGAGATCAATATTTCGGGAATCCGAAGCAGTCCGATTTTTCTTGATGGCGGGACAGGTCCGTGTCAATCGGCGGGATTCCTTGTGCGACGTACTAAAGTACGTCTCCGCGCAATCTCTTGATTTCCTTGATCTTGCGCAAAAATTCTCATTTCTGGATCGGAAACTGACCAGTGTCCACAATCTATCTGTGGATGGACACTAACTAAAGCAGGTGAACGGGATGTTCCTGAAGCGGTGTCATTTCGGCCCTGGAATCCCGCCGCAGGCGGGAGAAGGGTCGAGCGGATTTGCGAAAAAGGGGACACCGTGATCCCTTTGATTCCGGGAACGTTGGAAATTTTATAGATAGGGGGTTTCGCCGCTGCACGCTCGGCAGCAATTACCATCCGGTGCCGGATGGCTCTCGCGACAGATGGGGCAGATGCTAAAGCCCGCACGCCTGCGAGACGTGAAAATTTCCGGCCTCAGTTTTACCGGTGTGATACCGCATACCTGTGATCGGGCAGTGTGTATTTCCTCCAGCAATACATCCAGATCCTGCTCCTTTTTTGGCTTCAACTTAAAAAACCAGGTCTTGATTTCGAGAAATGAAGCGAGTTTTTCAGGATCTACAAATACTCGAACCCCGTTGCCGTTATTCTTGTTATACAGGCTGAGGGCGAATTTTCCCAGATCGAGGATTTTCAGCCAACCGTTTCCAATGCTACATGGGGTCAGGAGTTGTATGGCATCGGGGAGACAGCTGAAGGTTTCAGAGAGCGCGTCAAACAGGGAGCCTTCGGGCGGCAGATGCCGGTAGGCCAGGTCCACCATATAGCCTCCCAACACGACCCCCGGCGCCGGTGCGCCGTGAAAGTCTTTGATCCGCTGGACAAATTCCTCCACCGCAACCGAACATACCCTCTTTTTTCGAAGCCGGGGATAATCCATCTGCATTCATACGGCCTCGACCCGGCATGGAACGTATCGATGGTAAGGGGTTCCAGCCAGAGGGTCTCTGTGGGTGCTCCTGGTGAGGCTGTTGACATTGATACCGTACTGTTGGTCCCGGTACTCCAGACCGAACCCATGGGGAATGATCACCAGCCCCGGCCCGGTGGCGTCAGTCACCTGGAGATCGATGGCGGCTTCCCCGGCCTCGGTGATGATTTTGACCATTTGACCGTCGTGAAAATGGAGCCTTCCTGCATCGGCGGGGTTCATGGCCAGGGTGCACGCCCTTCGGCCCCTGTTCCAGGCGGGATCGCGCATGAGGGTGTTGGCATTCATGTCCATGTGCCGGCCGGCGATGAGGATGAAGGGCCATTGACCTTTTGCATCCAGGGCTTCTGTCTCGGAGTCGGCGTCAATGCTGTTGATCCATTCGGCCATTTCAGGGAACCGGATGTCCAGACGCGCGTCTTCGGTGCGCAGGAGCTTCAGGTTGTTCTCAGTATCGCTCCGGCCAATCCAGAGACCCTCGGGATGATCGAGGACCGCCTGAAAGATGTCTTGGCCCAGGGTGGGCCCGGGACGGAACCCGGCGCGGGCGGCATTTTCCTTTCCGGACTGCCGCAGGGTCTGCAGTAGTCCCCACAGCGCGGCCAGGTTCGCGGACCCCAGCTGTTCTCCGAGGGTTTTCGCCAGGACAAAAGGCATGACCCTCATGGTTTCAGGCCGCGACTGGATATACTTCATCAATGCCATGCTGAAGGACAGGCGATCTTTTTTCGCGGCTTCGTCAAGCCAATCGGGTATCTCGGGGATCAATCCCAGTTGGTCTGCCAGGCGGACAAGGATCTGGCTGACCTCCAGCCGTTCGCCTTCCGGTTCGAGAACGGGGCGGCGCATCTGGAAGAACACTTCCGGGTAGGTCCATGTGAAAAACGACGCGTCCCAGGATTCATACCCGGACCGTGCCGGCAGCACGTAATGGGACAGTCTTGCTGTCTCAGTCATTGCCAGCTCGCAGGTTATGAGCAGATCCAGCCGGGAAAAGGCCTTTTCATACGCTGTGGTATCGGCATAGGAACGCAGGGGGTTTGCTCCGCAGCAGAGGACCGCGCGCAAACGGTCCGGATGATCCGAAAGGATTTCCTCGGGCATCACATTGGGCGGAAAAACGCCCATAATGGCGGGATAATCGGTTGCCACCGTTCGCCAGGTCTTTGGATTGCGTTCATCCGAATGAGAGCCGATGGGGACCAGGTGCCCGGGAATGACGTTTCCGCCGGCAACCCCGATGCGCCCGCAGACGGCCATCAGGATAACCTGCAGGCAGGAAGTCGCCGTGCTGTGACGGTTCATGAGTATTCCCAGGTCAGGGTGCATGCTGGATTTTCGCGTGGCTATCAGGGAACAAACCTGCCTCACCTGCTCAAAATCAAGCCCGCATACCTTCACTGCGGCCTCGGCGTCAAACCCGTCAAAAAGAGGCCGAATCTCCTCAAAGCCCGTGACGTGCCGGTTGATATAGTCGTTGTCCTGCCGGCCTTCCGCCAGGATGATGGCGATCATGGCCCGGGTCAGGAGTGCATCTGTTCCCGGCCGGATCGGGAGGTGGATATCGGCGATCCTGGCCGTTTCCGACATCCTGGGGTCGATGACCACGAGCGTCTTGTCGGGGTCTTTGGAAAAACGGGTCAGAAACCGGCGGGCCTGGGGCATTTGATGGCTCATCATCCCGTTCCAGCCGATCGCAAGGAGGACATCGGTGTTGTGGTGGTCCGGAATGCCGAAAAGGTACTGCCTCCCGGTGGCCCGGCCCCATGCCCAGAATTCACCCGTGAGCTCCTGGGCCAGGGCGCTGTAATGGTAGAAGGAACCCATGCCCCGCAGCAGACGCACGCCGTAGGCGGCTTCAAAGTGGCAGCCCTGTCCTCCTCCTCCCATGTAGGCAAAGCAGCGTGGGCCGTGGTCATCAACGAGTGACCGGAGCTTCCCGGCGATCTCGTCGACGGCCTGTTCCCAGGAGATACGCTCAAACCCGCTGCCTTTTCGTTTCAGGGGATAATACAGGCGATCGGCATGGTG
>CAYUCJ010000173.1:0-1288 GCA_964443285.1 uncultured Desulfobacteraceae bacterium
TCCTGGTGGCCGGTGCCACCGGGCTGTCCATGAGAAAAATCGCGGAGCGTTTTGGGATCAGTGCCACGAGTGTGGGCAGGATCATCAGGGAGTCCTCCACCCGTCCATCTGCAGGAATAGACGGAAAGCTCCTGGACAGGAACGCAGCCTTCCATAAGAAGATTTCAGATATAGAAAGAAGATTGGCCGAACTGGAAAAGAAGATCCTGGACCACGAAGCCAGAAAGAGAAAAGGGCTACAGGGCTGAGGTCCGGGCGTCATGCCCGGATAATGCTGAAGGGAATCTTCTCATTCAGGAAAACCCGCTTACCTGCTCTTCACGCGAAGTCCCTCCACAAAACCACAGGCCAGATCGGAACTCGGCGAGAGAACCTGTAGGTCTTACGAATGAGAATAGAGACCTGGACATCATTGTTTTTTGTTCTCCGGAATGTTAAGTTCAAAGGATTGACTTACTCGCGAATTAAATCGGGCAGGTGGGGGCAAAAACACACCAGAAAGGAAATGAAACGATGAAGAAAACGCTTGTTGAAGTCAGCTTCCCCGGCGACAAAAAAGTTGATGCCAGGGTGGGTAAATTCCGGATCAACACGGATCAGTCGGCCAGATTCGGGGGCGGGGAATCCGCCCCGGAGCCCTTTCAGTTGTTTCTGGCCTCCATCGGGACCTGTGCCGGAATCTTTGCCTTGAGCTATTGCCAGAACCACGGTATCCGTACGGACGGCATGTCTTTGAGTATGGCATGCCAATGGGATGATGAGAAGAAAAGGTACACAAAGATGTCCCTCAACCTGTCTCTTCCCGAGGGATTTCCGGAAAAATATAAGAAAGCCGTCATCAGGTCCATGGACCTGTGCGCCGTCAAGAAACATATGATGGACCCGCCTGAATTTGAGATAGGCGCTTCATAACCCTCCCGACCTTCCGAACAGTTCAGGAGAAAAGATGCAACGAACCCCCTTGGGCTATTCCCTGGTAACGGACCAGGATGAGCTCCGACATTTTGCCGCGCTTCTTGAAGAAGAAACGTCCATAGGCGTGGACTTGGAGGCGGACTCCCTGTACCACTACCGGGAAAAGGTCTGTCTTATCCAGATTTCCACCTGTTCAGAGGACATCCTGTTGGATCCTCTTGCCCTGGACGACCTCTCACCCCTTTCCCCGGTCTTCAGGAACCCTCATATTCGAAAAGTCTTTCACGGGGCCGATTATGACATTCGTTCCCTCTACCGCGATTTCAACATTGAGGTGGGTGGGCTCTTCGACACCCAGATTGCCGCAAGGTTT
>CAYUCJ010000173.1:1388-7014 GCA_964443285.1 uncultured Desulfobacteraceae bacterium
AAAGAGGATAAAGGGGCTGAAGCGCTGGAGGGACGAGCGGGCAAGGGAGATGAACCTGGATCCCTCGCTCATCTGCACGACCGCACAGATAGAGTCCATTGCCCTGGCATATCCCCGAAGGGAAGAAGAGCTGGAAGACATCGACACCCTGAGGGCATGGCAAAAAGAACTTTTTGGCGGTGGAATTTGTGACCTTATGAAAGGCATGGACTGATCGCGCATGGCCCGGCGATGGGAAAAAGATTCCTGCGAAAAGCCCGGCGGTAAAAAGAGCTTTTGTGTCTGCCTCGTCAGCCTGTTTCTCGGAATGGCCATGGGCGCCTATGGAGGAAACCCGTCTGTACTGCGGTCGGAAGATGTGACCGTGTACTATGACCCTTCATTGGCTTCACCGGCGAAAGAGGTCCTCCTGATCTATCCGAAAATCCGGGGAGATCTGAGAAACGTTTTTCAATGGGAAATCGTCACCCGCCCCTCCATCGTGCTCATCAAGAACAGAGAGACCTTCCTCATGGCGGCGGAAAACCCCTTTTCCGTGGCGTTTGCCGTCCCTCGAAAGAACCTCGTAGTGATAGATTACTCCCGAATGGTCGTTCACCCTTTTCGCCTGGAAGTCACCCTCAAGCACGAGCTAGGTCATATCCTGCTCCATCAGCACATAAGCAACAAACTGCTGCCAAGGTGGCTCGATGAAGGCCTCTGTCAATGGGTCAGCGACGGGATGGATGAAATCATGATGGATCAAAAGGGGGCTGTCTTGAACAGGGCGGCCCTCACAAGGGAATTTCTACCCTTGAATGATCTCGGATACCGGTTTCCCCGGGACGAAAGGGGCCTTATCCTGGCCTACCAGGAAAGCAAGAGCTTCGTCACGTACCTTTTCAACCAATTTGGAGAGGGCAGGGTCCTGGAATTGCTGAGTCTTCTGTCGAACGGAACAGAGATGGATGAAGCGGTCCGGAGGGCGTTTTCCAGCCCGTTGGAAGAAATTGAAAAGGGGTGGCATCGTTCCATCAGGCCGGCCATGGCCTGGCTCGTCCAGATCAGCTCCTATCTCTATGAGATCCTCTTCGTTTTCGCCTCGCTCATAACTGTTTTCGCATTTATACGCTTGTGGATCAAGAAGAGAAGGGAGCGCTACAGAGAAGAAGAGGGCGACACCTCGTGAGTCGTGTCAAGGGAACTCCACCATTGCGCGGCCTATCAGAAAATCCTTTTCTTCACCCGGCCGACAGCCACCAGGTAAAGAAGTCTGGATTCCGGGTTGAGCGCGAGGTGCCGGGCGGCTTCTCCATCGTAGAAAGCGCCTATTCCGCAACAGCCGAGCCCCAGGGATTCCGCTGCCAGATAAAGCCGCTCGCCCATCCTGCCGGCCGTCATCATGGCGTAACGATAGCCCCGACCACCCCAGCTCCGATCCAGTACCTCCAGATTGGTCATGAACAGGAAATGGATTCCTCCATTGGCAAGCCACATTTGATCAAGACAAATGGAAGCCATTTCTTTCAGGGAAACGTCACGTGAAACCAGTGCAAAAGCTTTATTTCCCGTGTTCAAAAGGTAGAAGCCGTCGACCATGCCTTCGCATCCCCGGGTGATGAATCCGGTGCAAATGGATCCCCCGTAAAGGGAAGCTGCTGGATCGGTTCGGGTGAGTGATTCAAGAAGAGCGGAAACGTGGTCCGCCTGCATGGCTTTGGGAATAAAATTGCGCCTCGATCTCCGGCCGAACACGGCATCGGTGAAAGTCGCGGTCTCAGCCCGAGTGGCGGAAGGGGCGATCTCAGTCCATTGGTGCGGCCGGACCCCCACTTCCTCGATCATGTTCATTTCAGGCGCTGCCCGTGCAACGCTCCCAGTGCCCGCCCAATGCATCTCACGGATCAACGGGTAGCCCACCTCTTTCGAGGCCACGCGCGAAGCCTGTTTCACCTCCTCGGGCAGATCCGGTAGCGCGGCGGAAAGCACATTGGACACCTGTACGTCCCCCAACACCTTGGCAAAGCCAAGACAGACCTCTCTAGATTCATCAAGCCCCAGGAGCCGGTTGGCACCGCGGTCGTCAAAATCGAAGGAGAGGGAAAAGGGAAGGGCCAACGCCCTGGAAGCGAGAAACAGGTTTTCGATCACGTGTCCGGTGTCCAGCAGGTGGTAGCGGTAGGATCGCTCACGATATTTCCAGGCGCTCCGAAAAAAGATGGCCGAAAAAAAGAACACGAGAGGGGAGTGTCCCCCAAGGGACACCCTGGTTACATCGGCCAGGACACCGGAGAGGTCACCGGGGCGCAGAAGAACGAGCCCGTGAGCGGCCACTGAGAAGTAATAGAGACCGTCTTCAAGGTCAGCGAATCCCCGGAGGGCCACGTAAATTTCAGTGGGGTAGAGGGCTCCGGCAGAGGCGGCACTGCGGTAGGCGAATTCACCTCCGGGGTGACGGGCCGTGGCCGTCAGGGTGTATGTCAGCAGCAGGAGGCGCGACAGGTTCTTTCTTGACCGGATCCGGATATCGTTTTTTGGCTCATCCTTCTTTTTTAAAACCTCAGGGAGAGTGGTTCGGGAAAACCGGACATCCCTTGGAAGTTCAAGAACCGCCTTCCCCGGATAGGCCTTGAAAACCGCAGGTTGATTTCCCCAATCCAGGAAGTGGCCCGACATCCTGTGGCGGTCATAACTCGTTTCCCGGTGATAATAGAGCGGGGTTATTTTCATTGCGACCCTCCCTTCGTGCTATTTTCCATCCTACCACGAGTGATCCTCTCCTGACAGCGTTTCTTTCCGACAGGGTTCCTTCACCATGCCGCTTTTGTTGAACTCCGGCTTGATTCTAGCGCAAATTCTGGACAACCGGACGATTCTTGTGGCATGATGAGTCAGAGAAATCGCGTGGTCGTTTCAACAAGAAAAAGACCGGTTTCCCCCGACTGTGGAAAACCGGCTTCAGGTAGAGCAAACGGCCGATAGAGCGGAGGATGATGGAATGAAAGAGAAAGGCGGCCTTTTCAGGGTGGAAAAGGAGGGTTTTATTGCCTGGCTGATTTTGGATCGGCCCGAGAAACGAAATACCATGAACAAGGCTTTTTTCAAGGAACTCACCGAGCATTTTCAGGAATTCGACCGGGATGCCGAGACCAGGGTGGTCGTCATCAGGGGTGAGGGCAGGAGCTTCACCGCGGGCCTTGACCTTGTGGAAATGGCACCCATGATCCAGGGAAGCGGGGCGGATTTCAGGGAGAATTTCAGGAAAACCATCCTTGAATTCCAGGAGGCCATCAACGTGCTGGAACAGTGCCGGAAACCGGTCATAGCGGCGGTGCACCGCCATTGCATCGGAGGGGGCGTTGACCTCCTGAGTGGTTGCGATATCCGAATGGCCACCCGGGATGCCCTGTTTTCCATCCGGGAGACCAGACTCGCCATTATTGCGGACCTGGGTACCCTGCAGAGGCTTCCCCATATTATAGGGCAGGGTTGGTTTCGCGAACTGGCCCTGACCGGAAGGGACTTCTCCGCTGAAGAGGCCCTGAAAATGGGTTTCATCACCAGGATGTGTGAGGACAGGGAATCCCTCTACGAGGCGGCCCGGAAGGTTGCCCTGGAGATCGCCGCATGTGCGCCGCTGACGGTTCAAGGCGTTAAAGATGTGATCCTTTTCAGCCGGGACAACGGTGTCTATCCGGGCCTTGAATATGTGGCTCAGAAAAACGCCGCTCAAATGCCTTCGGAAGACCTGATGGAGGCGTTCCAGGCCTTCATGGAAAAGCGCACGCCCGAATTCAAGGGAAAGTAAGCTTTCCAGGGTTTTTTGACGTGAATCGCAACTCGACTGGAAACACAAATAGCAAGTGGGTGAAACGGAAAGCTCATGGATGAAAAGTATGAGGCATTTTCAAGAGGTCTCAGTTTGTTCAAGATCAAGTCGAAGATCCCGGACTTTGAGCGTGACGCGGAGATTGGGCAAAATGGGGCGTTTTGAAATTGGTTCGGGCGGATTTATATTTTGCCCCAGGTATAAGAACCAACCACGCAAACATGTTGACGTATGCCGTTCATGCAAATGGAACCAAAAATGTCAGGCCTACAGGGAATATCTGCAGCCGGTATTGCCCTTTGGATCCGGAAAGAGGCGGGGGGGATAAAGATGACGGAAGAAAGGACCGAAAAACTGGCCGTCCTGATCGATGCCGACAACGCGCAGCCATCCATTGTGGAAGGGCTTCTTGCGGAAATCGCAAGCATAGGGACAGCCAACGTGAAAAGGATCTACGGCGACTGGACAGCTCCCGATCTGAAAGGGTGGAAAGAAGTTCTGTTGCAGTATTCCATTCAACCCATACAGCAGTTCAGCTATACCTACGGGAAGAATGCCACCGACAGCGCCATGATCATTGACGCTATGGATTTGCTCTACACCGCCAAGTTTGACGGGTTCTGCATCGTATCGAGTGACAGTGACTTCACCAAATTGGCCTCACGGATAAGGGAGGCTGGACTTTTTGTCTACGGCTTTGGTGAGAAGAAGACGCCCGGACCCTTTGTTTCAGCCTGTGACAAATTCATTTTCACCGAAGTGCTTCGTTCCAAGGACGATGACACGGAAAGGATCAAACGAAAAACCACGTCCGAGTTGAAACAGGACACGAAAGTGGTTAATCTATTACGAAATGCGGTCGAAGCATCATCTGACGAAAGTGGTTGGGCGCACCTGGCGTCTGTGGGAAGCAACATTGCCAAGCAGACCCCGGAGTTCGACCCCAGAAATTATGGATACAAGAAATTGGGTGATCTGGTCGCGGCGACAAAGCTCTTTCAAATTGAGGAAAGAATAGTAGGGGAGGGCCCTTCAAAGGCCATTTACCTGAGAGACAAAAGAAAAAAGTAGAACAAAGACAAGGGGATCAATATGGGACGCAGACTTTCAGAGAAAGAAACCCTCATGAGGTCTATACTGGATGCATTTCCTTGTGCGGTACTCGTTTTGGATGAAAATCTGGAAATCATCGATTTTAACAAAGCATCTGAAAGTCTGACGGGGAAAAACAGAGACCTGCTCTTGCAAAAACTGTGCGGGGAAATTATCGGCTGTATTCGTGAGACGGAATCGGAGGATGGCTGTGGCACAACTCAATTCTGTACGGAATGCGTGGTGCGGAACTCCGCTTTGGAGGCATGGGAGGGAAATAAGGTCGTCCGGAGAAGAGAGGTCATGCGTTTGCAAAGAGGTGGGGGTATCGTAAAGATGCATCTGCTCATTACGGCCTCTCCATTTCATTATGAGGACCGATTATTGGTCCTGCTGGCCATCGAAGACGTCACCAAAATCATGGGCCTGGGCGGGTTGTTGCCTATCTGCTCCCACTGCAAGAAGATCAGAAACGACCGCGAATACTGGGAAAACATTGAAGAATATATGTCCGTCCACACAGGCGTTCTGTTCTCCCACGGTATCTGCCCCGATTGCCTGAACGAGCACTACGGGGAGTTGCTGGAAAGAAACAGGGTCAGGCAATAGTGATGACTTGCAAAGTCATCAGGAGCGAGGTGAGAATGGACAAGGAATTTCTCGAAAAGCGTTTTGGGTCCATAGCCGTTGAAAAAGGGTTTATAACCGTCGAACAGCTCGTTGAGG
>CAYUCJ010000174.1:0-6995 GCA_964443285.1 uncultured Desulfobacteraceae bacterium
CCGTCCGAGTGGATGTGGGTTGAAAGGACTTTGTGTCCTTCACCTTCAAGGGATACGACGGCGGCCCCGGCCCCGTCGCCCCACAGGATGCAGGAGGCGCGGTCTTCCCAGTTCAGGGTCCTTGTCATGATCTCGGAGGCCACCACCAGGACACGTCGGGCAGCCCCTGTCTTGAGATATTGTTCCGCCACGTTAAGACCGAAAATAAAGCCCGAACAGGCGGCGGTCACATCAAAAGTAACGGTCTGGGGGGCGTCCAGTTTGGCTTGAAGCCAGTTGGCCGCCGACGGACAGCAGGTGTCAGGCGTAATCGTGGCGAGGATAATCAGGTCCAAATCCTCGGGTGATGATCCCGCCATGTCAAGTGCCTTCCTGGAGGCCTCGAGGGCCAGGTCGGATGTGCACACACCCGGTGCCGCCACCCGCCTTTCGCGGATTCCGGTGCGTTGGACGATCCACTCGTCAGTGGTGTCCAGTCCAGTCTCTTCCAGGTCGAAATTGGTCAGAACTTTAGGGGGGACGTAGGATCCCGTTCCCAGAATGCGCATTGAATCCATTGGTTATTTTTTCTCCGTTCGGATGTCCAGTTCCTTTTCCTTTTTGGCAACGGCGAGTTTGGTTTTGATAACGGTATCCGGGATGAGGCTCATGGAATCGATGCCGCACTCCACAAGGAATTCGGCAAAGTCGGGGAAATCACTGGGGGCTTGGCCACAGATGCCTATTTTCCGCTCCTTTTTCTTGGCCACTTCGATCACCTGTTTCACCAGCCTCTTTACGGCGTCATTTCTCTCATCATAGATGTGGGAAACCAGGGACGAATCCCTGTCCAGGCCCAGGGCCAGCTGAGTGAGATCGTTGGATCCAATGGAAAACCCGTCAAAAATGTCGGCGAACTGGTCCGCACAGATCACATTGCTGGGGATTTCGCACATGACGTATACTTCCAGGCCGTCTTCTCCCTGGGTGAGGCCGAATTGTTTCATGATTTCGATGACTTTACGGCCTTCTTCAGGGGTGCGGCAAAAGGGAACCATAACCTTGATGTTGCTCAGGCCTACCTCGCTCCGGGCCTTGTGAAGGGCCAGGCATTCCAGTTCGAATGCTGGCATGAAGGTCTTGTCATAATAACGGGAGGCACCCCGCCAGCCGATCATGGGATTGCTCTCTTTGGGTTCGTAGAGATAACCACCCAGGAGGTTTTCATACTCATTGGTCTTGAAATCCGAGAGTCTCACGATCACATCGTTGGGATAGAAGGCCGCGGCGATGCGGCTGACGCCTTCGGCCAGCTTGTCCACAAAAAAACGCACCTTGTCTGTGTAGACAGAGGTAATCTCTTCAATTTTATAAACCACCCCGGCCGCCTGTTGGTCGGTCCGGGCCTTCTCCTTGAGCTTCTTGAATTCGAGAAGGGCCAGGGGGTGTATCCCTATGTGGGAATTGATGATGAATTCCTCCCTGGCGAGGCCCACCCCGTCGTTGGGGATCATGCACTGGGAAAAGGCCTTTTCAGGCAACCCCACGTTCATCATGATTTTTGTTCGTGTTTCCGGAATTTCATCGAGATCGAAGGTTTCCACTTCGTACCGCACGTGCCCCCGGTAGACATGGCCTGCCTCGCCTTCGCAACATGAGACGGTGACTTCCTGCCCGGTCTCGATAATTTCATCGGCGTTCCCCGTCCCGATGACACACGGGATCCCTAGTTCCCTGGAGACAATGGCCGCATGGCATGTCCTTCCCCCCTTGTTGGTGACGATGGCAGCGGCGATTTTCATGATGGGTTCCCAGTCGGGGTCAGTCATAGGGGTGACGAGGACCTCACCTTCCTTGAATTGATCCATTTCCATGGTCGACTGAATCAGGTGTGCAATCCCCTGCCCAACCTTGGTGCCGACGGCCGTTCCACTTGCGAGAATTTCTCCCTTTTCCAGGAGCCTGTAGCTCTCGTATTTGGTGGCGTCCAACCTCGCATGAATGGTTTCCGGTCGGGCCTGAACAATGAAAAGCTCTCCCGTTCCAACATTGACGCCATCCCCGTCCTTGGCCCACTCGATATCCATGGGTTTAAAGTACCCTGCCTCCTTGCCGTAGTGTTCTTCGATGAGACAGGCCCATTCGGCCAGTTTGAGGATCTCGTCGTCATCCATTACGTACCGGTGGCGTTCGGTCAGCGTCGTGGCCACGTTTTTAACGGTGGTTTCGTCCTCCATGGAATAGACCATTTTGATATCGCGGTCCCCCACCTTGCGGCTGATGATGGCGCGCTTTCCCTTTTTTAAAGTTGGCTTGAACACGTAATATTCATCTGGATTGACCACACCCTGCACCACGTTCTCGCCAAGGCCATAAGCCGCAGTGACAAAAACCACATCCTGAAAGCCCGTCTCCGTGTCAATGGAAAACATGACGCCGGAATAGGCCGAGTCGCTCCTGACCATTTTCTGGACGGCAATGGAGAGGGAGATGTCAAACTGGCCGAATCCCTTGTCGTGACGGTAGGAGATGGCACGATTGGTGAAAAGACTGGCAAAACACTTGCGGCAGGCGTCCAGCACACTTCGACGGCCGCGGATGTTGAGGAAGGTATCCTGTTGACCCGCAAACGATGCATCGGGGAGATCTTCGGCGGTGGCGGACGATCGGATGGCCACATCCAGGGTGTCCATCCCCTGTTGTCCGAATTCCTCTGCGAGCTTGTCGTAGGAAGTGTAGATGGTCTGGGTCAGGTCAGGGGGAAACTCGGCCAGCCGTATGATGTCCCTGACCGCACGCCCCTTCATCGTGAGGTTTTGCATGTCGTGGGTGTCCAATCCCTTCAGGACCTTTTTGATCTCATCTTCGATGCCGGCATATTTGAGAAAGTAGCGGTAGGCGTAAGCCGTAATAGCAAACCCGTTGGGCACCTGGATGCCCTGGCTGTGGAGCTTCTGGTACATCTCGCCGAGGGAGGCGTTTTTCCCTCCCACCAGAGGGACATCATCGATACCGATTTCGTTGAACCAAAGGATGAACTTCTTCTCAGTTTCCACCGCCATCCTCCAATTTTGATGGAATCGTAAAAAGTCCTTCCCTGGACTTTTTACACAAGGTCTTGATTCCAGAAGGGATATAGCTCTAGAGACCTATCATTAATAGAATCGGTTGTCAATTGGCAAAATATGGTATAACTACTGGCTCAAATGGGGGAAAGGGGAAAACAGTTGGATAAACAAAAAACGAAATCCAAAGCCTCCGAGGACCTGCCTCCGTGCGAAATCCGTATCGATAAAGAGGGGTGCTGGTTCCACCAGGGAGCCGAGATCATCAACAAAGGCATTGTCCATCTCTTTTACGCCAGCATGGAGATGGAACCGTCGGGTCGATGTGTGATCGCTTGGAAAGGGGAAAGGTGCTATGTGGAAGTGGAGGACGCCCCGTTCGTGGTCAAAAGGGTGGCGGAGGCGGGAACGGGGTTCACCATTCATTTGAATGATGAGACGGTGGAAGCTCTCTCTCCTGAAACCCTGACCGGAGGGAAAGACCACGTGCTCTACTGCAGGGTGAAGAACGGCCGGTTTCCTGCCCGTTTCAACAGGCCCGCCTATTACCAGCTCGCGGAACATATCGAAGAAGAGGAGGGGGGCGGGTTTTTCATTCGTTCCGGGGGAAAGAAGTACCCTATCACCTTCCCGGCGGGGTAACAGCCTAGGAGACTGGAACGAGAATCTCGACTTTGGCCTTCCTGCGCAGGGCGTCCAGCCAGCTCTGATAAGCAGTGCTTTGTTTCAGTCGCATCAGAGAAAACCGATAGGCTTTCTTTTCCTTTTCAAAAACTGTTTTGTCAATGCCTTTGTGCGCTTCCCACCTAATCAGCAGGGCTCCGGACGCATGTTCAAAAATTCGATCAGGATACCTGTTCTTGTCATTCAGGTGGAAGGCCGCCTCTATGAGGTCCGGATCATTTCCGATTTCGGGTACGGGACCCCGCCGGGTAAAAAAGCCGGTAGTCCCGGGCGTTGCCCCGGACTCCTCCGCTATCTTCTTCCAGTCGGAACCCTTTTTCAGGGCAACCAGGTATTTTTCGGCGATTGATTTGGCCTTTCTGAGGGCAAGGAGGTTGATGAAATCCTTGCGCACCGCGTCGCTCACCTTGGCCATTTCAGGAAGATAGGATGCCTTCCGCTCTGCAACCTGAAATATGTAGAACTTCCCATTGATTTCCGTCAATTCGCTGGCCTCGTTCTTGCCGAGGCTGAAGAGAGATTCCCTGATTTTTTCGTCTCCGCCCAGTCCGGGAATGGGGTCTTTCTTTGAGAAAAAACCGGTTTCCGTAACGGCCATATGGTTTTCGGGGCCATACTTGCTGAGATCCACCTCGTATGGCATCTGGTCCGTGAGGGATAACCCCTTTTCATGAGCGATTTCGGAGGTTTGCTCTTTTTTCAGCGTGGCCACGATCTGGCTGCGGACCTCCTCGAGGGGTTTGACCCTGGCCTCTTTCACGTCCTTTGCCAGGATGATGTGGTATCCGAATCGGGTTTTGACCAGGTCGCTGATTTCGCCCTTTTTCAGTTTGAAGGCGGCGTCTTCAAAGGGCTTCACCATATTTCCCGCGGGGAAGCAACCCAGGTCACCGCCGTTGGCCTTTGTAGGGCCTTCGGAGTAGGTCTTGGCCAGGGTGGCAAAATCCTTCCCTTCACGAGCCATTTTCAGCACTTTTTCCGCTTTTTCCTTGACGCGGGCCTCTTCCTCTTTTGAAGCCCCTTCCTTCAGTTTGAAAAGGATATGGCTCGCACAGACCTGTTTCTTTACCTTGTAGGTGTCCAGGTTGAATTGATAGTATTCCTTGATCTCGTGGTCAGATAACTTGACCTGGTTTTCATAATCCGCGGGATCGATGGTGAGGTAGACGAGTTTGATTTTTTCAGGTACGCGATAGTCTTCCCGGTGTTCCTTGAAAAAGGCCGCCATGGGGGCCTCCTCGACTTTCACAGAGGAGGTGAACTGACCGGGTTTTATCTGAAGGTAGCCGAGCTGCACCTGTTCGTGGGAGAGCGTATAGTCGTCCGTCAGTTCCTTGTCCGTCACCGGTGTGAATGAGAGAACGAATTGCCTCAGCTTTTTCTGAAGCAGCTCCTGTGAAATGTTGTTTTCAAAATCCTCTGGTTTCATGCGATTCTGGTCCAGCACGGCTTGATAGCGGCGCACATCGAAACGGCCAGCCACCTGAAACGCAGGATATTCCATGATGGTGTTCTGAACCTCCTGCCTGGTCACCTGGAAGCCCAGTCTCTCGGCCTCCTGGCTGATAAGCTTCCTGTTGATGATATTCTGAAGCGCCCTGTTCTTTAGATCAAGGGCCTTGATGAGATCGTCATTCCATGCGGCCCCGTATTGTCTCTGAAGGCCATCGATCATGTCCTTGTATTCCTTTTCATAGTCAAGCCTGCTGATCAGTTCTCCATTTACATAAGCCATTTTTGCGATGCGCTTGGAGCTGAAGGAGTAGCCGAAATAAAAGACAAACACCAGACTGATGATTCCTATAAGAAACTTGATAAGCCAGGACTTGGCCTGTTTTCGCATGAGACTCAACATCTATTACTTCCCCCTGCCAAAAGAAAATAAATTTTGAGGACATGGCATACCACGATCAACGCGCCTTTGTCCATGAGAAAATAGGAAGGCCATGGGAGGTCATCCCAGCATTCCTGCTTGACAGTGTGTCGGAGGGTCTTGTAACCTTTCCGACACCACAAAATTTCGTATTGAAACGGACAACTTGCCATGATCAATTTTATACTGGGAGCTGAGATCGGCAGCTATGTGAAACGGCACAAGGGGTTGATGGTCTGCGCCATCCTTCTCACGGCTCTCTCCTCCTTATTCGTGGTGGTTCCTGCCTATCTGCTCCAGCCCTTCGTGGACGAAGGGATGAAGGCCAGCTCGGATCCGGTGAGCTGGAAGGTACCCTGGATCGCCTTTGAGGCCGGTACATGGCTAGCATGGCACCGCACCCAAGTGACTATCATCAAACATATCTCTCCCAACAGACTCCTCTTTCTCCTCACCCTGGTGGCGTTCGTATCGGTGGTTTGTAAATCCATCACCATTTACCTGGGCGGCCTTTCCGCCGTGGCTTTTTCCAACAGGGCCGTTCGGTCCCTGCGAATCGATCTCTTCCGAAAGTTCACCTTCCTTCCCCTGGGGTTCCATCAGAAGGCCAGATCCGGTGAGTTGATTGCCAGGGCAACGGCCGATCTTACAGTCATGCAGGGGCGTGTTTCCAGCATCGTCATCGGGCTTATCCAGCATCCTTTGACCATGTTCGTATTCCTCATCTATCTGATGGTCATGAACTACAGGCTCACCTTGCTGGTCTTTGTGGCGGTGCCCCTGATCGTCGTCCTCGTCAGGCTTTTTGGCAGGAAGGTGAAGAAGCATGCGATCCGTGTACAGGATGCTACGGCGGAAGTGACCTCTGCGTACCATGAAGGCCTCGTCTGCCTCAAAGTGATACAGGGCTTTTCAAAAGGAGAGTCGGAGGTAGAGAAATTCCGCAGCCTGGCGTATCGCCTGTACCACAAGGTCATGCACTGGAGCCGGTGGAATCTCGGCCTGAGTCCGCTCATGGATTCAACCGTCTTCCTGGTTCTTCCCGCCGTCCTGGTGGTCGGCAAGGTCTATTTTCATCACACCCTGGGCGAACTCATGTCCATGGTCTATGCCTTTTCCCGTGTCTATGCGCCCACAAAGAAGCTGGCCACCGTGAACAACGATCTCAAGACGCTCCAGGGTGCCACGGAACGGGTCTTCGATATCATGAAAACGGAATCCGAAATCAGGGACCGAACGGGGGCCGGCGTCCTTCCCCGACACGCGAGGGATATGGCTTTCGAAGATGTGAGCTTCGGCTATTCTCCCGACGCGGCAGTCTTGAAACAGGTTTCCTTTCAGGTCAGGGCAGGAGAAATGGTTGCATTTGTCGGCTCGACCGGTGCCGGTAAGAG
>CAYUCJ010000175.1:0-6989 GCA_964443285.1 uncultured Desulfobacteraceae bacterium
CATATTGTTTGACACGATCGTCACCGATGTCGCTGCAGTTGATCACCAGCCCGCAAGGGATGCCAAGGATGGCCACAGCCCCCACGGCCAGCTGAAGGTCGTGCAGACCAAAGGGAGTCGGCTCGGTAACCATCAGGATGAAGTCGGCCCCTTTCATGGCCGCCACCACCGGGCACGAGGTACCGGGTGGCGCGTCGATGATATTGATCATGTCCGGCTGCTCGTAGGCGCGTACCGCTTTGATCAACGGCGGCGACATGGCCTCGCCGACCCGCAGGCGGCCGTAAATGAAGTCCATGTGCTGGGCCTTTCCGATGGCAATCTCACCGGCATTGCGGCCGATTTCCGAAATGGCGGATTCCGGGCACACCGCCATGCAGCCGCCGCAGCTGTGGCACAGCTCCGGGAACGTCAACGCGGCCTTGTCCAGGATGGCAATGGCCCGGAATCGGCAGATACTGGCACACTTTTTACAATAGGTGCATTTTTCTTCATCGATTTCAGGCACCGGTACGGAAAAGGGTCTTGTTTCCCGTATCTTTGGATTGAGAAAGAGATGCGCATTGGGCGCTTCCACATCACAGTCTAAAAACCGCAGCGGTTCTTGCAGTGATGCGGCCATATTGACGGCGACGGTCGTTTTGCCCGTACCCCCCTTGCCGCTGGCAACACTGATAATCATGTTCATGACTCCAATGGTTTATGGAACCGTAAAAAGTTCGTCCGTGGACTTTTTACTGACGGAAACCGAAAAGCGTGATTTTCGGTTTCCTTACAAATCAAAGGATTACAAACCAACCCATTGATTTGCGTGCCCGTCCATGGGCACGATGATGACTTCCAAGGAAGTCGCCTTATTCAACAGAGCTCAGGACCCCTCCTCTTCGTTCCTCATAGATTGCCGTCTGCGGCATAAACCAGCTTTTTACGAAGGCATCAATGGTTGATTCAATTGGATGACACGACGCAGCTTGTTCAGAAGAACTTCGCCGTCCGACCCAACCGGTGAGACCGGCAGTTGTGCCAGCAACCCCAATCCTTCGCTGGCTTCATGGAACGCTTCGGCCTCCGAAGAGCTTACCAGGGCGCAATAGACCAGGGGATCGGCAGCAACCAACCGTCGTGCGAATACAAGCCCGGTCATATCGCCCAGATCTTCGTCGGCGATGACCAGTGTAACCGCGTATTTGTCGATAAGATCCAAGGCCTCGGCTCCGTTCCGGGCATGCAGCACGCGGATCCCCCCCTGCCTATTTAGAAAATCGGTCATCGCTGAAAACGTTGATCGTTTTGTGCTGACGGTTAGAATGTCAATCATCATTTTCCTCCACGTCCTTTTTCCGGGACGTTAGGGTTTATTTGACTTTCCGAATCGACCTGGCAGCACCTCAGGCGCCTACCGCAACCCGGCATCAGGAATTCGGGAACGATTGGCCGCCCCTCGGCAAAAGCGGCAATCACCCTATCCGCTTTTCCGGTTACAAAAGGAATCAGTTGAATACCTGCCGTCTCCAATATCGAGGCCGGCCTTTGGGAGATCGCGCCGCAAATCAGGACCGTTACCCCCATGCTGGCGAGACGCTCGGCCGTTCGTGAACCGGACTCAGGATCCATGGGCTCATAATGCACCCGGCCGATTTTGCGATCACTGATCTCCACCACCATCAGCTCTTGCGAAACATCGAATACCGGAGAGATCCTGGCGTTCCACACGGTCACGGCTACTTTCATTTGACCGGCCTCCTTGAACGATTTCAAGAGGCAAACATTATGCCATAGCGGAAGGCTGTAAGATATATTACATAAAATCAATAAGATAGCGTGAATGTTGTTTTATTGAGGTATTCCAGAGCTGGATAAAGAATGCAGAAATGCGGCGTATGGCGAGGCACAGCATTGCGATATTGCAATATCGACTCAATGCCTTTGGCTCTCATCGCAGTCTTGGGAGGATCTGTTGGAAACGCGGTCCAAACGAAGCCTTGATGGCGGAACCCATCAAGGCTCTTCATCTTTCAGAAAGTATTTGTGATACTCCTCGTCCTTCAGGCAGCGCTTCATGATACGGGTGATGCAGTTGAAAAGGTCCTCCATGTCCTCCTGTGACATCCTGGGCCTCAAAAGGGCCATGAGTTTATCATCCGAAAACTTCTGGAGATAGTAGGTCAGGGTACACGCGTCCACATCCCGGCTGAATCCAAAACCCACGAGCCCGTCATATTCCTCTACGAAAGAATGGGTGTGTCTGGTCATGATCAGAGCCCCAGGGCCTGGTTGATGAGGATGACCGAGATGTCCGTGAGCATGGGTTTGCGGTGCAGGATGGTGGTGATGCGGCAGATGCGCTGGGGGGAATTGCAGTCACTGCACCGGCCTGTCTCCACACAGGGCGTCTCCATTCCGAGGCTCTTGGCACGCATAGGGCCGGCCACTTCCCTCACCCGGGTCAGGGCACCCTCCAGATCCTGTGCCACCTTGTTCATGCCCGCAACAATCACCACCTTTTTCGGCCCGAAGCTCATCCCGTTGGTCCGGTTCCCGATGCCGTCCACATTGACGATTTCACCGGTGGCGGAGACACCATTGGCGCTGCAAAGGAAACAGTCGCACCGCCCCTGAAGAAGACGGGTTTCCAGGTCTTCCTCCCTGGTCAGCCCCTGTTGCCAGTGGTCATGGATGGTCTTGCCGCGTTTTTTCAGTTCTTCCATGACCCCGAGAGAACGGGTTGTGTCCGATCCCCCGAACCCGAAGCTTTCAAAACCGCCCGTCATGCCCAGGATGAGGTCTCTGGCCTCTTTAACGTCCCGGACAAAGTGGGCGTCGAAACCGTGCTTGTTGAGGTTCTTGATACAGCGCTCTCCCAGTTTTTCCCAGAACCAGTCCTGATAGGACTCCTTGACTTGATATTCCATCGTGCTCCCTCCTTGCGGTTCGATTTCAATTGATTCTGCGGCTCTTAACCAGCCCGGACCTGAATGAGTTCCGCAACAATGCTCACAGCGATCTCCTCGGGGGTTTCGGCTCCTATGCTGAGGCCGATGGGGGAATGGACCCGGGCAATGTCTTCCTTTGAAAAACCCTCTTCCATGAGTTTCCCATAAACCATATCCCGTTTCCGTCGGCTTCCGATCATACCCACATACCCGGCGTCGGTCTTCAGCGCCTGGGCCAGGACCTCCTTGTCGTGCATGTGTCCGCGCGTGACGATGACGAGATAGGAAAATCCGTCGACCGGCAACGCCCCCATGACATCTTCAAACCGGTGCAGCAGGACACGACAGGCCTCCGGAAAAAGCCTGACATCTGAGAAATCCTCCCTGTCGTCAATCACCACGACCCTGAAGCCCACTCTGGCCGCCAAGGGTGCGATTTGTTGGGAAACGTGTCCCCCTCCGAACACGTAGAGGACCGGGTCTGAAACAATCGGCTCCACAAAGACTTCGAACGTCGCTTCCTTTTCGGTGAAGATGAGGGTTTCGGGAAGTCTGCGCCTCAGGAGCCCTTCCGCCCGGTTTCGAAAGACCTCTTCCATTTCCTCGCTCCAGTCAATGCCGCCGATTTGCCTTCCATCACCCTCAAGGAAGAGTCTCCGTCCGGCTCGCCATTGGTCAGGGTCCACGACCGTGGCGAGAAGACCGGCACCACCACGCTTATGGACCTTGATCACTTCTCCGAACAGGGCGGGAAGGTCCGGGTCTCCGGGTGATAAGGGTTCCAGGAACACCTCCACGTCTCCCCCGCACAGCATGTCCGTATCCTCCACGTCCTCACCTTTGAGGCGGAAGCTCAAACGCTTGGGAACGTTCGAGTCAAGGATTTCACGTGCTTCCTCAAGGACTTCGGCCTCCAGCCTGCCCCCTCCGACGGTTCCAATCAGTCGGCCGTCCCGGGTGAGCAGGCATTTTGCGCCGATACCGCGAGGGGATGGGCCTGATTGTTTGATGATCGTGCAGAGAACAGATGGGTTGCCCTGCCTGTATTGATTGATAAGCGCTTCATAGATGTTTTGCATGATGACTCCAAAAAAAACAAAAATAAGTCAAATTACCCCAGGCGTTCAAGTGTTCCCAGATGCAGGGATCCCGTTATCACCAGGTTGACGCCGGCTTCCTTTGAATCGAGGATATATTCCCTCAGGAGTCGGACATCCCTGTCATCCCGTACGACGTCCAGCTTGTTCAGAAAAACAACCTTTCTAGCCATTGGGGGCGTGCCCTTGAACAGCCCTTCCGGGCCTTCAAGTACCCTTGAAAGGCCCGCCGGGGTGATGTTCTCTCCCGGCTTCAGCCCTGTTATCTTTTCAAAGCGATCCATCCTGAAGACATGCTTTTCATCAAACGGGGCGCCGAGGGCGTCAAGCCCCATTACAGCTATGACCATGGTAACGGATTGAGGAATGACCGGTTCATGGGGGGCGGGGGCCTTCACGGGATGCCCGTCTGCACCATCGGCTTCCAGGACCAGGTGGTCAATCCAGGGTTTTCTCCAGAGAATGTCGGCCAGGGATTTTTCAATGCCGATCACCTTGCCGGAAGGGAGGATTTCATGGCCGAAAAAAACAGGTCCCGGGGTCTCAAGCTGGGTCCTGAGGGACCTTTCCCAATCCGGGTCCAACGAGAGAAAAACGCTTTTGGGCTCGTGACGGCTCTCAAGGAGCCGGAGCTTTGTGGTGGTACCCGTGACCACCCTTTGACCTCCCCTGCACAAGGCCTTCGCTAGGGTGAACATGAGTGTGGTCTTGCCTCCCCCACCAACCAGAGCCAAGTGTTCGCCGGATCCCAGGCCCAAGGCCGAAATCAATTTATCCAAGGCCTTTCCCGTGTCCGGGGAGCCTTCATTTATTTCGCAGCACACGGCTGTCCCCCACTCTCACCGTAATTTTGGACCGATCGAAGTACTCTATAAGCGGGATGGTATACTTGCGGGAAACACCGGTCAGGTCCTTGAACTGGGGGGTCGTCATCTCCTTGTTTTCCCGGAAAAAGGCGATGAGGTCCTCCTGCAGACGATCAATGGACTGGTGGTGAAAGTAAAGGTCTTCCTTTACTTTGACGAGGATGCCTTCCTTGTGCATCAACTCCAGGAGTTGGAGGGCCGTGTTGCCGGGGAAGCTGTCTTTGATTTCTTTGAAATACGGCGGTTGAAGACCGCTCGTGAGGTAGGTCTCTTCAATGTCCTGCCGAGCCTTTTGCTGATCTTCCGCCAGGGTCACATGGTGCTCCTCGAGGCGGACAAGGTCCTTCTCCAGGACAATCTTGCCTTCCTTGATCAGCTGGTTGATGAGAAAATTGAAGAGCTTGGGGATGCGCGAGCCGGCTGTCCTGGAGCGCAGTTCTTCTTTGGGCAGGCCTCCCTTCAGGGGATAGTCCCGGTGGTACCGTGAAATGGTGTTCAACAGTTCGTCCACGGCTTCTTTGAGAAAATCAGCGTGGATCAGGACCTGGTTTTCCTTGTCATACTGCACCACCCGTTTTCTGGCCTTGAGGCCTTTAAGGATGTCATCGAGCCGTCTCTTGCCCGTGTTGGTCAGAAACCCCATTTCAGCCTGCGGTGTTCCCTTGAACCGGCCCTGGGCCACAAACAATTCCACGATAGCATCCAGTTCACCTTCATGAAGTACCCTCAAGTCAGAGAGGACCTTGTCCGAAAAACGTTTTTTCTTTCTCGGGAGGGCGTTCAGGACTTCACCCCCTCCAATGGCCCTGACCGGGGAGTAGCTGCGAAGAACGTAGCGATCCTTCCGGAGCAAGGCCGTGGGTTCATTGAGCCTGATCTGGGCAAAACAGCTTTCTCCCGGTTTGAGTTCATCACGGTCCAACAGCACCACGGTGGAAATGATCTCCGAGGTTCCCGTGTGGAATCGTGCCTTGGCCCTGTTCTTGAGCTTTCTCGGGGCGCTGGGAAGAAGATCCAGTATCACATCCACCATGTAAGTGGGCCTGAGAGCATCCCTGGTAGCCAGAATGTGGCCGCGGTGTATGGTGGCCTTCTCAATACCCTGAAGGTTTACGGCCGTGCGAAGACCGGCATGAACCTCCTGTACTTCCCGGTTGTGGACCTGTATGCCGCGGATCTTGGACTGTATCCGTTGAGGATAAATGGTCACATCATCGGCCGTGTTGATCTCCCCTGAAACAGCGGTCCCGGTGATAACCGTTCCGAAGCCCTTCATGGAAAAGACCCGGTCGATGGGGAGGCGGAAGACGTGACCCGGCTCCTTTTCAGGGATACTCCGGGCCAGTTGATCCAGAGTTGAAACCAGGGTGTCTATACCCTCGCCGGTGGCTGAAGAGACCTCCACGGTGGGTGCATCGGCCAGAAAAGTCCCGGAGAGATATTCACCGACATCCTCCTTGACCAGTTCCAGCCACTCCTCGTCCACCATGTCGATCTTAGTGAGAACCACCAGCCCGTGACGGATGTTCAGGAGCTGGCAGATCTCCAGATGTTCCCTTGTCTGGGGCATGACCCCTTCGTCGGCGGCAATGACCAGCGCAACCAGGTCAATGCCGGTGGCACCCGCAACCATGTTCTTGACGAATTTTTCATGGCCCGGCACGTCCACGATACCCAGGTGATTGCCGCCCGGCAGGTCCAGGTGTGCAAACCCCAGTTCGATGGTGATACCACGCTCTTTCTCTTCCTTGAGCCTGTCCGTATCTACACCGGTCAGCGCCTTGATAAGCGATGTCTTCCCGTGGTCGATGTGGCCGGCCGTTCCCAGAATGATCTCTTTCATGCGTTGGGTTCCTTTTTGAAGGTATCTTTTCGATACAGGATATAGGGGAATAGAAGACCGTGTCAAGGTCGATGAGGTGGTAGGTCTGAAGGGAAGACGCCCTTGCTGAAGCCGAAGGGGCGGGAGTCACCAGGGGAAGAACAGCGGCAGAATTGTCGTCACAGGTCGTTTTGGTGGCCACGATGCTCCCTTCTTAGTGGACATACCCATCGTCATCGTCGTCATCGAATTCATCACTCCATGGGCCCTC
>CAYUCJ010000176.1:0-6981 GCA_964443285.1 uncultured Desulfobacteraceae bacterium
GGTTTGACATCCCTCTCCAGGCCCTCCTCATCTGGAACCGGCTTGATCTCAGGCGTCCCATCCATCCGGGAGATCGCCTGATCATCTATCCGAAGAACATGAGAACACCCGAAAAGGGCATAGGCAAAGAATAAGGCTTTGAAATATAGATAGTGTGATCCGCAACGGGTTTTATTCTTAACGTAACGTTTTCATAGGCACGGAACAGGATACCTCGAGTGAAATGACCAAAAAGATGGAGGGCCAACAGGATGTGGACGGGCAATACCTACGAAGAGATATACCACAATTTCAGGTTTGAGATCCCGCAATATTTAAATATCGGAGTGGATATCTGTGACAAATGGGCGAACGATAAATATCGCTTGGCGTTGATATATCTTGATCGAGATGAAAAGGAGTACAAATTTACCTATTGGGAATTGAAGAACCTGTCCAATCGGCTGGCCAACAGCCTGAGGCATCTTGGCATAGATCGGGAAGAGCGGGTGGCCATATTGATGCCCCCAACTCCTGAAACCCTGATCTCGCATATAGCAGTCTACAAGCTCGGGGCGATATTGGTGCCGATGATCCAGTTGTTCGGGCCCCTGGCCGTAGAATATCGTCTCCAGAACAGTGGGGCGAAAGCAATTATCACGGATAGCAATAACCTATCGAAAGTTCTTGAGGTCAAGGACCGTCTGCCGGACCTGGAACACATTATTGTCGTTGATGCAAAAGGAGAAGGGAGTGTGCTGGACTTCTGGGGGATGTTGGAGCAGGGAAGCCGGCATTTCATTCCTGTTTTGACAGAACCCGATGATCCCGCACTAATTATTTATACCTCGGGCACAACGGGTACGCCAAAGGGTGCTCTTCATGGTCACCGGTTGTTGATATCAGAGGCAACCAATACAGGATTTTCTCTCGACCTTTTTCCTCAGGAAGGGGACCTGCTTTGGACCCATTGCGACTGGTCCTATATTGCTGGATCATTTACCGCCCTTTACCCCACGTTGCATTACGGGCATTCTATTGTTGAGTATGCAAAAGAAGGGAGATTTGATTCGGAAAAGGCCTTTTCCGTCATTTCAAGATACGGCGTCAGCGTGATATTCGCCATCGCCACTGCTTTTCGTATGATGATGCACGCGGTCAAGAATCCGAAAGAGCGGTATGATCTTGAAGAATTAAGATCCATAACCGTGGGTGGCGAAACAATGGGTTCGGATCTTCATGAATGGGGAAAAAAGGCCTTAGGCATTGAATTCAATGAAAATTACGGCATGACGGAATGCGATTTCATGGTAGCCAATTGTTCAAGGATTATGAAAGTCTATCCCGGATCTATGGGTAGAGCTATTCCGGGGCATGTTGTCGAAGTCATTAATGAGAACGGAGAAGTCCAGAAACCGGGAACCTACGGCGAATTCGCTATCAGACGGCCTGATCCGAGCATATTCCTCGGTTACTGGGGAAATCCGGAGGCAACAGAAGAGAGATTCGTTGGAGACTGGTTTCGCACGGGTGATTACGGCACCAAAGATGAAAAAGGGTATTTCTGGTTCAAGGGGCGGAAGGACTACATCATCGAGAGTAGCGGCTATAGGATTGGACCTGGCGAAGTGGAGGATGTCCTGATGAAACACGATTCCATAAAACTGGCGTCCGTTATTGGGGTCCCCGATGAGATAAGAGGTGAAATCGTTAAGGCCTTTATTGTGCCCGAAGTAGGTGTGAAGGTAGGCAAAGACCTTGAAGAAAGCATCAAACAACACGTGAGGATTCAACTGGAAGCCCACGCCTATCCGCGCGAGATAGAATTCTTGAGCGAGATGCCGATGACCGATACCGGTAAAATCAGGAAGAACAAATTGCGGGAAATGGATGAGGCGAAGAGGGCGCAAATGCAAAAGGAGACGGCGGATGAAAATCGAACTGATACAAAGTCATGTTGAGGGAAGTACAGCCTGGATAGCGTTGAACAATACCAAAAAGAAAAATGCGGTTCATGATACCATGTATGAAGCGATCCTCTCCCTATTGGAACGCTACGAAAAGGACGGGAATATCAGAACGATTGTCCTCAAGGGAAACGAAGGCAATTTTTCAGCCGGTTACGATCTCACGCAGGGTTTGCCGGATCCCTACCGGGATTTTGTCAAGAATCTCTCCAGCGCTGTGGCAAAGAGGCTCTGGTACTATCCCAAACCGACCATCTCAATGGTGGAGGGCTACTGTGTGGGGGGCGGGTTTGAATTGGCTATGGGCGCTGATTTAGTCTATGCGGCCGAGGATGCCGCCCTTGGAGAACCGGAAATTGATTTCTTCTTCACACCGGACTTCAACAGCATTCCATGCTTTGCACTCCCCAGAAAAGCAAAAGAAATGATCCTTCTGGGCACGGTCATATCAGGGAAAGAAGCTGCCGGAATAGGCCTGGTCAATAAAGCCTTCCCGAAGGAACGGCTGGAAGCGGAAGTCATAAAAGTCTGCAATAGGATTGAAAGCCTGCCGTCCGAGACCGTTGAAGCGGCCATGACCGGCCTGAACGGGGCATTTGACGCACAAGGTTTCAAAAACGCCATAGAATATGGTGAGGAGATTTCCATCTACAACGGACTCCTCAGTAAAACAAACCCGAAGTGCGCCCTATTTTACAGCACCGCCAAAGAAAAGGGCGTCAAGGAGGCTATAAGGCTGGTGAGGGATTATACGCAATCCGGTCAGGCAGGAGAAACAAGCTGGAAAAGAAGTTAGCAGGGCACCTTTCATCATGCTCGAAATGCACTTCACTCTAATCCGTTCGAGGGCTGGGAGAATCCATGGCACCCATTGATTTCGATCTTCGTCAATTGGAGATTTTCCGAAAGGTGGTGGACCTCGGAGGTTTCTCAAAGGCCGCCCGGGTGGTCCACCTTGCACAGGCCTCTGTGAGTGAAAGGATTGCCAATCTTGAACAGGCCGTAGGGGCCAGGCTCCTGGACCGATTGGGCCGGGAGGTCGTCCCCACAAAGGCCGGCGAACTCATGTACAAACATGCCGCCCTCCTCCTGGAAATGAAAAGGACCGCCTGCCTTGAAATGGAATATTTTCTCGGCCTGAAGCAGGGGGAGGTCCTGATCGGGGGAAGTACCATCCCGGGCAACTACGTCCTTCCCAAAGTCATGGGCGACTTTCATCAGAAATACCCCACCGTATCCGTGATGCTGACCATAGCTGATACCGGAAAGATCAGGGAAATGATCCTGGCAGGGGAAATCGAACTGGGAATCGTGGGGTCCAAGAGCCCTGAAAAAAGCCTTATCCACTTTGATCTTTGGAAAGACGAACTTGTTCTCGCCGTGCCGGCAGGCCACCCGTGGGCAAAGAAAAGAGCGGTGTCCCTTATGGATTTATCAAAAGAACCCTTGATCCTGAGAGAGGCCGGTTCAGGGACCCTGAAGATCACGGAAGATTATCTCAGAGCCAGAGGCTTAAAAGACCTGGAATCCTTCAATGTGGTCGCCCGGCTGGGAACATCCACTGCTGTCAAAGAGGGCATCAAGGCAGGGCTCGGGCTATCCATCCTTTCCATCAGGGCCCTGGAGACCGAACTCAATCAGGGTATTCTGAGGGCCCTGAAAATCAAAGACCTCCCCATGTCGAGGATTTTTTACCTCATCAGGGACAAGCGAAGGACCACCTCGCCCCTATGCCAGGCCCTGATGGATTTTCTGAAATCCACTGAAGATCTGGAGTAGGTCTTCGTGACTGCAAAGGAGTTGCATGACGAATTTCTATGTCTTCTTGAGTTTGTCTCGAATGGCATCAATATCGCCCAGGAATTTCTCTTTGAGTTCGGAAATATAGCGGTGCCAATCGGGGGCCGCCAGAACATTCGCGACCACGGCGGAGCCTGAAATCCCCATCTTCTCTAGTTGCTTCTTTATCTTTTCCTCCGATGCACTCTTTCCTTTTTCGAGGTTCTTACGGTATCCCTTAAGGATCGCTTTCAAGGGGGACGTATCCACCTTCAGGAGTCGTTCCATGATTTCCAGAACCGGCTTATTGTCGCCTTCCAGGTCCAGAGTACCCAGACATTGCTGAAGGAGAGTTTCCATGGCCGCTTGCCTGTCTGCATTGTCAATGCCGGCCATTTGGTTTGATAGACGGTCCAGGTCCATGACCCCGCCAAGGGCCCTGTGAAGGAGGCCCCTAACCTTTTCTTCCAAATCTCGCCTTTTGAATTGAGCCTTTTCTACCTCGGTTACCGTGATGCCTTTTGCCCTCTCCATGATGATATCAAGTGTGCTCTTGATCTCTGCCATTCCGGATTACCCTGTATCAGAATGAATTATTAGCAGCCTTCCCATTTCAGTGAATAATGATGATTCTGCAAAAAGCCATTGCTGGATGAAAATCGTCTAATTATAGCAACCGGAGGCGCTTTTGTGCCAGTCTCTTTTTAAAAGAGTTCCACCTGGTACCTGACCGGTATAACGCTGTCATCATAGCCGAAAACCCGGACGACGAGACGGCGACCAAGCTGGCGCTCGTCATGGGTTCCCAGTGTACGATTCTCACAGAGACCTTTCGCGCTTTATTTGAAAAGGAATGTCGGAAAATATTCGCATCACTGCCCTGAGAAGGGAAGGGGAAGGTTTTGAGAACCAACAAGCCGGGGCCGTTCTCTGTCACGGGTTGAGATCGACCCCCGCCGGTCTCAAGCGTTTTCCACAGAATAGAAGAATGTCATGTTTAAACCAATGGTCCACCGATTCATAAGTATCGTACTGCTTTTGAGCGTGGCTTATGGTGAGGGAGCCGGACCGGTTGTCAAAACAAAGGATCAAAGCCCGAAGCCCGGACCCTCAAGCCCCAGATTTGTTGGAGCTATCAGTATGTGATGCAACTAACAAACCGTGTGAATTTCTGTGTCTAAACACACATTCGTCTGCGTCCACCCAATACTACCTTCATGCCGGCGGCTAATAGCAGCAAGCAGGATTATTTACGGTAGCATCGAACCGGACGAAACGAGATGAGTCGCTATCTTGTGGCAGTTATGCGCCGGCTGCAACTGGGGCTACTGGCTCTTAACTACGCGATAGAACTGATCTACGGGCAGGTCCCCGGTAGCGCTTATGATGGATTGGAGTAGCTTCGAATACTCCTCGTCGTTGTCTAATTCAGCATCGATTCGTTCGTAGTCGGCCAGCGAAGCATATCGTGTCTGAATCGTTGCGTAACCTCTCTGTCCTGCCAAATTGTACATGAGCTCCACTGAGATTTCAGGATATTTTTTCTCCACGTGTGCCTTGGCTTTGGCAAGCGCCTCGAAAAATTCCGAATAATTCTCCCCATAACTGAATTCCCTCTGATGTATAATCATTTGGTCCTCCTGATGCTACTCTTGTCCCAAAAAGGCGGCAGTTTATAATTCAATTTTGGCTAATTATGTATGATAGGCAATAGCCACATTGTTTTACTTACAAAACTAATGAATAATTATAATTTGTCAAGAAGGTCAAAAAATTCATAGTCGAACATATCAATTTATAGATAGGCAATAGTTGATATGAGGCGTGATCTTGTTCGTTAAGAATTTATTATAACGATATATTGAGAGTATCTCAAGAATGGCAGCCTTTGTGATATCCGAAGTCCACAATAGTTGCATAATCCTTTTGTCCTACGACACCCAGGCATTCACAACCCTCGGGCAAGGCACTTTCAAACCATCTTGCGAGTTTGTCGGTGCCATACAGGGAATCTTGAGCGTCCGTATCATTGAAGCCAAAGTATGATTTCATCATTTAAATCCATTTGATATGGTCAAGGCGGTAACGGATAACTATCATCTTACCGGGAAATATGTCATGCTCTTTGCACTGCTGAAAAGTTAACCCCACTGTGAAGGGGAGATCCCCGACAAGAATAGTGGCATATAATTGGCCCGTTTTCCTTTCCAGGCTAAGCCGGGAAACAGTGCCCCTAAGGAAACTATCGTCCTCCGAGCCTTCATCCCCGACAGCCAGGACGTCGATTACGGCAGCCGCCTCCCGGCCCGGAGGTTCGGTTACCGGGAGTTGTTGCTTGTCGGACAGGATCTTCCCCCATTTTCCTGCTTCCAGCTCTTGCCAGGGTCCGAAGACGATTGTCTCGCGACCTGTTCCAAAAATTCTACCTTTGAATAAATGCAGGATTTCATCGCAGATCTCATAGAGCCACTGCCAATCATGACTGGCGATAATGAGCGTGGTGCCCAATTCCTGACGTGCCCGAAACGATGCTTCCCGAATGAGCTGTGCGCTGGCTTCATCCACACTGGCTGTCGGCTCGTCCATTAAGAGGACTTTGGGCTTCAGGGCGAGCCTTGCAGACAACGCCACACGTTGAGCCTCTCCTCCTGAAAGCGCATACCAAGGTCTCCGGGCAAAGTCGTTAGAAGGTAAGCCGACCATAGAAAGCGCTTCATTCACCCTGCCAGGTATATTTCCCCTGTTGCTCCTCAGCTTGAGACCGTATGCTACGTTATTGAAAACGTTGCGTTTCATAAGAAATGGCTCTTGTGGGAGCAATGTGATGAGAAAACGGGCTTCATCTGAAAAGGGCTCAACCGGGCGACCCTTGAAAAGGATTGTCCCTTCAAGGGGTCTTTCAATCAGACCAAGCATTTTCAAGAGCGTGCTTTTCCCGCTGCCGTTCGGGCCGATCAGTCCGACAATGGTAGACGGTTGGATCTTCAGATGATCAATCGCGAGGACCGTCTTGTCGGCATAGCTATGCTTAAGTGACCTGATCTCGTAGATGGGCCGGTCCAATGTCAAGCCCTCCGTCGCAGAAATGAAACCGAGACGTTGACGCAAAATGCGATCGCCAACAGGACAAGCCCCAGGGCGATGCCCATGCCGAATTGTCCCTTGTTGGTTTCCAGCGCAATCGCCGTAGTGATGGTACGCGTATGCCACTTAATATTTCCCCCGACCATCATAGCTATCCCCACTTCCGTCATAA
>CAYUCJ010000177.1:0-6978 GCA_964443285.1 uncultured Desulfobacteraceae bacterium
TCGAGGAGGGCTTCTCTGCGGTGTTTGTGGGGACCGGAGGCTGGGACACCCAGATGCGTGAACGGAGGGAAGCAGAAGGAAGTCGTCCACTTCCGGGCGTCCGGATGCTGGTTGATTTTCTCCTCGATCATCGTCTCGGAGAGAAGAATCGGACCGGGAAGCACGTGATGATCCTCGAAGGTGGGCAGTCTGCCATTGAAGCTGCCCGTGCCTGTATCGGCGAAGGGGCTGAGGATGTCTACCTGGTCTTTCGCGGGAGGGAACAGGATGGGCCCTTTTCACCGGAAACGCTTCGGGATGCCCGTGAAGTCGGAGTTCGTTTCCTCTTCCGCAGTGCGGTGACCAAGATGGTCGGTGAGGGGGAAAATCTGCAAAAGGTCGTGATCAGCCATCTTGGCAGGAAAGCAGAAGAAGCACAGGAGGAAATTGTGGCCGACCTTCTGCTCACCGGGGCCGGCAGATTTCCCGAACTCATTTATGTCCCCCAGCCGAGCGAAAAAAACGAGGAAGATTCCGAGAGCCAGCCACTCGTGTGGGAGACCCTCGTACCCTATCCGAGTCCTTTTGCTACAGAAGACACGGGGATTTTTCGCCCCGGCGAGGTCATAGCCGACTACAAGGCGGTCGTGGAGGCCATTGGATCCGGTCGAAGGGCCGCCAACTCGGTCCACCGGTACCTGACAGGAGATTCCGTGGAAGCGGCACCCAACATGATCCGCAGATTTACACAGGTCCTGAATCTGAAGCAGGTTGAACCGGTCACTCAGCTTCCCAGGCAGCAGATGCCGGAAATTTCCGAGTCTGAGCGAATCAACGATCCTTCCCGGGAGATTGCCACCGGCTATTCAGAGGAAGTCGCCCTGGCCGAGTCAAAACGCTGTCTGCAATGCGGTCTGATTTGCTATCGTCGTATGGAGAAGAATCTGCACTGAGAATACGCGTCATGCGCGGGCGATATTCCATCTTCGCCCGCGCACCGCTGTTAACCCGTTTCATGACAAAATAGGTTCCAACCAGCCCCGCCACTCCCCCTGCCAGAGACCCGGTGATGTCTGCCACACCGAAATAGGGTGCAAGAGAATCCCCCAGCAACGCCCCGGCCACCAGGCCCACCACCGGAAGAAAATAGACGACAAAAGAGAGTTTCAGGAGTGAATGGGCGGGCAGGCTGATCTCCACCCGGTCATCTATTTTCGCGTGAAGCGCGTTGGACATTTCAATCGTCATGGTCTTGTCGTTCGCCATCTCGCACGCCCCATTGGAATCGCAATGGGCACAGGCGGGACTCCTCTGGACGAGGACAGCGGCCTTCCCGCCATAGACTTTCTGAACTATACCCTGTTCCGTTAACATGTTTCTCCTTCAAACCCGGCAATGTTTCTACCGGTTCTCTGATATGGGCATTCATTATACACCAAGGGAATCGCATTGATCAAGTAAATGCCGAGGACATAAGGCTCACGGTATGTACTTTCACAAACGATTCCACTGCCCCTCCCTTGAGGCACGCGGCCGTTTGTCGAGAATAAGCAGTGCATAACAGGAATGACGTGTTTTAACCGGAAAAAGATTGCGGTGGTCGGGACTGTTTGGTTAGAATACCGATCAGCAACATGAGGCGCACTTTGATATTGAAAGGTCACGGACAACTGAGAATCCTGAAAACCCCAGGGAAAAACCTTCTAACGGGCCAACGGGCTAAACGGGTTAACTGGCACACCAAAACCTCCATGACTCCGAAAGATGAAATAGAAAGACGTATCCGGAAACTCCAGGGTGGGATGCGGAGAGAAGGAATTGACGGCCTGTTCATCCTCCAGAGGGTGGATCTTCTCTACTTTTCAGGAACATGCCAGAACGGCTTTCTTTTCATTCCCGCCGAAGGTGCCGCTCTCCTCCTCGTGAAGAAATATTTTCCCAGGGCCATAGCTGAATCGCCCTTGAAAAACATTGTTCAGATCCAGTCTGTCAGAGATATTCCGGGAGAGCTTGTCCAGCGCTGCGGGGAGGCTGTCCATCGCATGGCCTTCGAATGGGACGTCATGCCTGTGAGGGAATTTCATTTCTTTAATCAGCTCTTTCCCCATTCCGAATGTCTGGATGGCTCTCCTCTGATTCACGCCGTCCGGTCCGCCAAATCGGACTGGGAAATCATCCAGATGGAAAGGGTCGCCCGGGAATCAGCCCGGGTGTTCGACTATATTGAAGAAAACCTTCATCCTGGAGACACGCTGCGGGAACTTGCCGGGGTGGTAGAGAATTTCGCCAGATCCGCGGGGCACGCAGGCCGGTTTCGCATCAGGGATTATCAGAACAGGGGCGCCGCAACGCAAGCCCTCCTCCAATCACGAGTGGAGATAATGAAACCGCCGTGTTTTTCAGAGGTCTCCCAGGGGAGTGTCCTTCTGGTCAAGACCGAAGAAAAGATCGGGCGCGGGGAACCTGTCGCCCTGGAAATCCGATTCGTCCTGAACGGCTATCATATGAATGAATCCAGGATCTTCGCTGTGGGGCCGTTGACGGGGGAGACATCTGCAGTGTGCCGGGCGGTTTTAGACCTGCACAATGAGCTGCTGGATGCACTCAGACCAGGTCTCGAGATCGGGCAGTGGATTCGTCAGGTTAAGAAAAAGAGACGGTCTTTTCGCCCTTCCCTGTCCATTGCCGGCCACGGCATCGGGCTGGAGCTTATCGAAGAACCCCTCATAAGCCCCGAGTCCACGCAAGTGCTCGAAAAAGGAATGGTGCTTGCCGTTTCAGCGGATACGGGGATGGACAGCCCGCTGAGCGCAGGCTTGAAGAGCGTTGTTCTCGTCACCGAAACGGGGCACAGAACCCTGAGCCGGGTCCCGGCCTCTGTAGTTGACTTGCCCTTGCTGAATAAGAGTGCAGCCTGACGCCGTTTCCTCCCTCTGAACCACAGCATTCCTATAGGGAGGCCCTGTGGGTTCGTTTCCGAAAGGGAATATCCGGGACGCCGGAATAACTCAGTAGCTGTGGTCTGGTTGGTATTGCACCGGACAGGCGCATCGGACTCTGTCCGCTTGGACTGAGAAAGAAGCTATCTGGGCTGGGGATCCCACGCAGAATATTTGCGCCGTGACAGGTGCGCAGGGGCAATATATTCCCGTCGGAAAGGAATCCACAGGCCCTCCGGTTATGGACAAATACACTCTATTTAGGGCGGTGGATTCGTTTCCGAGAGGGAATATCCGGGACACCGGAATGGCTCAGTAGCTGTGGTCTGGTTGGTATTGCCGCTTACTTGAGTATGTTGAGGACCTCCTCAAGTCCGGCTTTCAGATCAGCCAGAATGAGATTTCTGGAACGCCTCCCTACGGCATTTCTGCCGAGCCTTTGCCTGGCTCCCTCGATAGTCATCTTTTCTTCGTAGAGAAGCCTCTTGATTTCCAGGATGATCTCCAGGTCCTTTTTCTGGTAGGTTCGCTGGTTGGAATCCGCTCTTTGAGGCCTGATCTGTGGAAACTCGCCTTCCCAGTATCTCAGGACATAGGGTTCAACGTTGACAATTCGGCTCACCTGGCCGATCCGAAAAAAGCGCCTGTCATCAGGTATCCGACTCACACCCTATCCCTCCCGGAGCGTTCCTCCTGTTTCCTTTCGAATCCGGTCGATAATCGTCTCGTGCAACCTGTTCACGTCGGCCCCGTCAAGCGTACCGGTTGTTGAGCGGTAGGAGATCCTGAAGCCAAGCGCCTTGTGACCGGAAGCTATATTCTTCCCTTCATAGTAATCGAAAATCTCTATGGATTCCACAAGTTCTTTGCCTTCTTTCCGGATGATATCCATGATTCTGCCGCTTTGGACAGGCAGCCCGACCAGCAGGGAAATATCCCTGTAGACGGCGGGGAATTTGGCAAAGGGACAAAATCTTCTTGTTTGAGGCGTTGCGTTGAACAGTGGTTCGATATCCAGGTCAAAGAGATAGACTGTTTCGTTTTCCAGGTCATAGGCTCGCATGACCTCCTGGGATATCCTGCCCACTCGGCCCACCTGGGCACTCCCTGCCACGACCTCAGAAAACATCTGTGAATCGTAGGTTGGATCAGGTTGACCCGCTCGAAAATGAAAGGGTTCAATCCCCACGTGCCTCAAGAGGCCCTCGACGGTCCCTTTCGCGTCGTAATAATCCACCGGCCTTTCAGCGGCGTACCATGTCTTCCGGCGATAGGACCCGGCCAGGACTCCAGCCAGATGGGCTTTTTCGAGAGGCTGGCAACCCTCTCCCAGGTTCCGGAAGGTCTTTCCCCATTCAAAAAGCTTCAGTTCCTTTTCTCCGTGAGAAAGGTTGGTCTTCAGCGTGCTCAGAAGCCCGGAAATCAGGGAAGTGCGCAAGACCGACTGATCCCAGCTCAGTGGATTCAAAATCCTGACCAGCTGGTCCGAGTCAGTGCCCCCGTCTTGATTCAGTGGATCCATGGTCTCGGGCGCCACAAAACTGTAGGTGATGATTTCCGCAAATCCAAAAGATGCCAGCTGAGACCTCATCCGGTCGCTGAACGCCAGCTCCGGCAGTTCGTTTTCATCAGGGGGACGAATGAGCGCCGGGGTGACGGGGATTTCGTTGTATCCGTGAAGACGCGCCACCTCTTCCATAAGATCCACTTCTCGATTGATGTCCACCCTGAAGGATGGAGGAATCACGGTAAAGTCCCCTTTATCCTGCTTCAACACATCCATTTCAAGGGATGTCAGGTACTCCGACATGGATTCCCGGGAAAGTGCGGTTCCCAGGTAGGCGTTGCAGCGATCCGGCCGAAACCTGATCTCCCGGCGGGCATAAGGCCGGGGATAGTTGTCCAGGATTCCCGAAGCAGCTTCCCCGCCGCTCAATTGCACCATAAGATCGAGACTCCTTCTCAGTGCCCTGGCGACTCCTTCTAAATCAATTCCCCTTTCAAATCTGTACGAGGCTTCTGTGGACAACCCCAAGTACTTCGAATCTCGCCGGATGGTGACGGGGTCGAAATAGGCGCTCTCGACCAGGACGTTTGTGGTTCCGGCAAAGATCTCCGAATTGAGTCCGCCCATGATTCCGGCAATCGCCACCAGGCGATCGCTGTCGCAGATCATGAGGGTCTCCTCGCTCAGGATCCGGGTCTGACCGTCGAGGGTCGAAAACCTGTCCCCAGCCTGCGCCCGCTTGACCACAATACGGTTTTCCTTGAGACGGTTGTAGTCGAAGGCATGGAGCGGTTGCCCCATTTCCATCATCACATAGTTCGTTACATCGACAATATTGTTGATGCTTCTTATTCCCGCATGAAACAACCGGTATCGCATCCAGAAGGGTGATGTCTGCAACGCGATGCCTTGAATGAGCCCGGCCGAGTATCGAGGACAACCCTTCGGGTCTTCGATGCTGACGCTGGAAAGGGTTTCTATTTCGGGTCCCGTTTCCCATGATCTAATTTCGGGCAGTCTGAGTGCCTCACCGGTTATGGCTGCGATTTCCCTTGCCACACCCAATACGCAAACGCAATCCGCCCGGTTGGGTGTAATGGAGATATCCAGGACCCAGTCGGGAAGAGACAGGACTTCACTGACCAATCGGCCGGGCGCGGTCCCTTCGGGCAACAACAGAATTCCGCTGTGATCATCGGTCAAGCCCAGCTCGTCTTCCGCCAGGAGCATTCCTCTGGAAAGCTCTCCCCTTATCTCGCTTTCCTCGACGATGTTACCATTGGGGAGCCGGGCCCCAGGGAGCGCGAGTGGAGCCATGGTCCCAGTCACCAGATTAGGCGCGCCGCACACCACCTGTGACTGCCCCCGACCGCTGTCCACCCTACACAGGGACAACCGATCGGCATGGGGGTGCGGCTCGACGCTGAGAATCCTCGCTGACACAACCCTTTCCAGGCCCTCGCCGACCGGTTCCAACCCCTCCACTTCCAGGCCGGCCATTGTCAGCGCTTCACACAGATCCCTCGGCGACCACTCAATGTTCACATATTCTTTCAGCCAGCTTAGATTTACTTTCATTGTCCCTTCTCACTGAGAGGCTTAAGGCGCAGGGCTCAAGGCATAGGAAAACTGAAAACCATTCACCGGCTAAAACTGTCGGAGAAAACGCATATCATTCTTGAAAAAAAGCTGGATATCGTCAATGCCGTACTTGAGCATGGCAATCCTTTCAATCCCCATTCCAAAAGCAAATCCCGAATAGACCTCGGGATCATAATTTACAAAGCCGTAGACCTCGGGGTCCACCATCCCGGAACCCAGGATTTCGATCCATCCTGTCTGGCTGCAGGTCCGACAGCCCTTCCCCTCGCAGATGACGCATTGCATATCCACCTCTGCGCTGGGTTCTGTAAAAGGAAAGAAGCTGGGCCTGAATCGCAGGGCCGTTTTCTTGCCGAACATCTCCCTGACAAAGGCAGTGAGTGTGCCTTTCAGCGCCCCGAAGGTCACACCCCTGTCCACCAAAAGGCCCTCGACCTGGTGAAACATGGGGGTGTGAGAGACATCAGAATCCCGCCTGTAGACCTTGCCGGGGGCGATAACGGCCACCGGCGGTTGCTGGGCCTCCATCACCCGTACCTGCATCGGTGAAGTGTGGGTCCTGAGAACCACGTTTTCAGAAATGTAAAAGGTGTCCTGCATATCCCTTGCGGGATGATCTTTGGGGATGTTCAAAGCCTCAAAATTGTAATAGTCCAGTTCCACATTGGGGCCCTTGACCACTCTGAAGCCCATCTTCTCAAAAATACGGCACACTGCTCTGAGGGTCTGAGTGATGGGGTGGAGGTGACCGGGTAGGGGTTCCCGTCCCGGCAGTGTGATATCGGGGAGGGGTTCCTCGCGGGTGGAAGACCGAAGCTTTTCCCGAGATACCTCCTGGAACCGGTTGGTAAGGCTCTGCTTGATCTCGTTGGCCAGTTTGCCTATCACCGGTCTCTCAGCGGGACCGATACCGCCGAGCTGCTTCATGAAGGCCGTGAGGAGCCCTTTCTT